>JAITKQ010000039.1 GCA_031278295.1 Spirochaetaceae bacterium
GGCGGGGCGGGGCGGCGTATAAACCGGGAACAAGGCGGCGCGTTCGTTTCCCGACCCGGTGGCGGGTTTCGTGCGGTGAGCGACATTCAAACCGCGATTTATGCTGCCGACTTTACCGGGAACGAGCTTATCCTGCGCGCCGGCAAAAAGCATTTTTGCCGCATAGTGGCGGGGCAGGGCGGCGTATAAACCGTGAACAAGGCGGCCCGTTCGTTTCCCGACCCTGAGGCGGGTTGCGTGCGGAGAGCGACTTAATATCCGCGAGTTAAGATGCCGAGTTTACCGGGAACGAGCTTATCCTGCGCGCCGGCAAAAAGCATTTTTGCCGCATAGTGGCGGGGCGGGGCGGCGTATAAACCGATCATCGGGTGATCGGGGCAATATTTCAGCGTACTGCCGCGCCGGCCTTTACCGGGCCGGATTCTGCGGGCCAAGCCTGGATTCGGGCTATGTGACCGGATTTTGGCAGGAACATTCCCCAAAAACCCTTACGTGGACGGTACGTGTGCGGGGGCCGTCAAATTCCGTAAACCAGATAGCCTGCCACGTACCGAGAAGGGGGCGTCCGGCGGAGACGATAACCGTGATTGACGGCCCTACCAGGCTGGTCTTGGCGTGGGCGGCGGAATTTCCTTCCGCGTGGCGAAAATCGGCGCGGTCGGGCGAGATGGCGTTCAGCGCGGTGAGCATGTCACGCGGCACATCCGGATCGGCGTTTTCATTGATAGTAACGGCGGCTGTTGTGTGCGGCACAAAAACAACGCAGACACCTTCGGTTACACGGGAGGCCTCGATCGCTTTTCGGACCCTTGCCGTAATGTTGAGCCATTCGTTCCGCTCCCGTGTCTCAAGCGTGAATGTAGAAAGTACAGTCATACCGCCTACTGTAGCAAAAAATCAAAAGAATAGACAGCTTGCGCGTTGCCTCATCAAAAATGTAACCGAAAGGGGCGGGAAGCGGGCGGGCTTAGGGCACGGGTAAAAAGAGGCTAGAAGGCGGAGGGCAGTGCGCCCAGTCCGCAGCCTTCGTCAAAGCCAAAGACGATGTTCATGTTTTGGACGGCCTGACCGGCGGCACCCTTGACCATATTGTCGATCGCGCTTACCACGACAAGATTCGCGCCGTTCTGGTCTATATGCACCGATATATCGCAAAAGTTTGATGAGCGCACACGGCCTGTTGCGGGAAAAACGCCGGGTGGAAGTACGCGCACAAAGCGTTCATTCCGGTAAAAGTCCGCATACAGGGCGCGGATGCGGGCGGTTTTTTCGACAAGCTCTTTGGAAGGCGGGCGCGGTTGTGAAGGCTCAGACGGCCCGCAGCTCCAGTCGCGGGAAAGCGGGATATAGACGGTGCTAAGGATACCCCGGTTCATCGGGGCAAGGTGCGGCGTAAAGATCAGCGGGCGGGCGGAGGACGGCGGTATACCCTCCATGAGCGAAAAGTTGCGGCTGATTTCCGGCGTGTGGCGGTGGGCGCCCACCTTGTACGGCGTCATCGAATCGGAACATTCCGGGAAGTGGTAACCCCGTGCCGGCTCGCGCCCGCCGCCTGTAATGCCGGAGGCGGAATCGACGATTATCGTGCCGCCGGCGTAAACGCCGCGTGAGAGAGCGGGGAAGGCCGCCAGCGAGGCTCCGGTCGGGTAGCAGCCTGGATTCGCCACTACGAGAGCCTTGCCGCCGGAGGCCGCCGCCTTGATTTTTTGACGATTCATTTCCGGCAGGCCGTAAACCGATTCCTCGTGCAGGGAGGGGTACTGGTAACATTTACCGTACCAGGCGCTGTACGTTTCCTGATCGTCGTCAAAACGGAAGTCCGCGGACAGGTCTATGTACGGTATGCCGAGTCTAAAACAGATACAGGCAAAATCCTCCCCCACGCCGTGCGGCAGCGCCGCGAACACGACATCGGAAGCGGCGATAAGCGTTGTGGCGTTTTCCAGTTCTACATCGGGGCCGCCAAGAAAGTTGGGGTATATGTCCGACAGCCGCCTTCCCGCATGGCTCGTTGAGGAAACCCTCAGCTCCTCCACCTCCGGATGTCCGGACAAGATTCTGAACAGTTCCGCGCCGGCGTAGCCGGCCGCTCCTATGATCCCCGCAGTCATTGCGCCTCCGTTGCTTTAAAGTTTATGCGGAATCACTGTAAACTGCCAACAGCCTGCGGCAGGCGGGGCGTCCTGCCTTGGCCGTGTGGCGCAAAAACCTTGTTTTCGCCCGAATGCCGTTTAAAATTTCCGTCGATCATGTTTAGCCCCCCCCCCCCCCCCTTACAACTTTGTTATACTGATCAAGCGTAGCAGGCTGTCCATCGTCAGGCGCAAATCGTTCTTGCAGCGGAGGCGGTTTTTTGAGAACGGGAGACTCACGCGGTTGATGCTGAATACCGCGCTGAGCCCCTCGTTGTAGGCGGCTTCTATGCCGGCGCCTATGTCGCCCACCACCGCTATGACGGGGACGCCGTGTTTCTTAGCGCGGCGGGCCACGCCGATCACGACCTTGCCGCGCAGGCTCTGTGCGTCCAGCCTGCCTTCGCCGGTAAATACGAGGCCGGCGCCGTGCACGAGGCTGTCGAAACGCGCCGTATCGAGGACCGTCTCTATACCCATTTCGAGGCGCGAACCGAAAAAGGCCGCCATACCGCCACCCATGCCGCCGGCTGCCCCTGCTCCCGGCATTGCGGCCACGTCACAGCCCAGGTCACGCTTTACGGTTTCCGCCGCCGCCCTAAGCTGGCCGTCCAGGAAGCTGACCATTTCAGCGTCCGCCCCCTTCTGCGGGGCAAAGACACAGGCGGCGCCGTTTTCGCCGTACAGCGGGTTATCGATGTCGCACATCGTTACGATTTCGACGGCGCGCAGAGCGGCGTCCATGCCGTCCGGCTCTATGCGGGCGATCTTTGACAGGGTGCCGCCTGTGGGCGTAAACTCCCGGCCCTCACCGTCTATAAAACGGACACCTGCGGCGGCGGCGGCACCGGCCCCGAAGTCATTTGTCGCGCTGCCGCCGAGGCCCACGATTATCTTTTTGCAGCCGCGCCGGGCCGCGTCCAGCATCAGGAGGCCCACGCCGTAGGTCGTCGTCCTGTCCGGGCAGAGCCGTCCGCCCGTAAGCGGCAGTCCGGCGCAGGCCGCCATCTCGATCACGGCCGTTTTAGCGCCGTCCAGCAGGCCGTAAAAGCCCTGTATCTCTTCAAAGTACGGCCCCTTGGAGGGGAGCGTAACTTTTTGGCCGCCGCAGGCCGTCAAAAACGAATCGACGCTGCCTTCCCCGCCGTCCGCGGCCGGTATCTTGATGATCCCCGCCTTAGGGTAGTAGGCGCGGACGCGCTCCTCCATGATTCGGCAAATCTCGAGCGAAGACATCGTACCCTTAAACGAATCGGGAACCAGCACGATCTTTTTCACGCCGGGCGCGTCCTACGGGAAGGGGGGAGGATGGAGCCCCCGTTCATAGCGGGGAGGCCTGCTACCGGCGTAAGGGCGGCCTGCGTCCTGTAACCCTGATCCGGCGTCATCCGCCCGGAACTGCCTGGCGCCCGGAAGTACGAATCGTTGGCGTGGGAGGCCGTCAACGCGATACCTGACATAAAACCCCTTGATCATAAAAAATTCGGCTGCCTACAGAAACCCGAACAGCATAGTATTTTGCAAAGGCCGCAAAAAGGGGCGGAGACAGGGCGGCGGGGCCATGGCAGACGGGAGGCCGTTTCGGGATGACGATTCGGGGGCAGGCCGCCTGCCGGATGGCGGGGTGCCTCAAACCCGGCTGACTTTTACGCTTTTTACGAAAAAAAACCGTCATCAGCTTGCCCCCCCTCCCCCCTTGCGCTATAATGTAGTATAACAAAAGGGGAAGCCCCGGAACAGCGCTTATTCTTTGGACAGAAGACGCCGGACCGGGGCTTGCAAAACGTGTACATGATACCATTATTTAAGCAAAAGGTCAAGTAGACGTTCCGGGCGCGGCCCTGAAATGGGCCGCGCTCCTCCTCTTTTGTCCGTCCGGGCTTGGTCCGGGCGTACAAAATTTTAGGAGGACTCTATGAGAAAAGTGAGTCTGTTTTTTTTGGTTGCCGCCCTGCTTGGCGCGGCATTGATTTTGGGCGGCTGCCCGGAGGCGGAGACCGTGTACGTTCCGGTAGAAGGAGAACTGCCAAGCTTCCAGCCGCCCGCTGACGCGGTTGAGGCAGACAACAGCTACGCGCTGGCGGCCTTGCTCGCGGATACCGGCGCTCTTTACAACCACATCATTTATGCGAAAGCGCCCGACGTGGACATCACGGTGCCTGCCGGCAAGACCTTGTACCTTACCGAGTCATCCGGCGACCTTGACCTAGGAGCCAAGATAACGGTAGCAGGGAAGCTGGTTGTGTACAGCACGACATTTACCCCGGCCGCTTACCTCACCGGCACGGGGACGCTGGATGTCGAGGCCGGCGCAACTTTGACCGTAACCGCCGATACCCTGTTTACAGGTGTCGATAAGCTTGGAGCGGTAAACGTCAAGAAATTCGGGACACTTGACGCGGAGGCCGTTACCGTAGACACTGCGGCGAAGATAGGAAACTGGCTGGTCTATGCCGGCGATGGCGGCCTAAAACTTACGGTAACCGTCCTTACGCCGTCCGCTACGCTGGCGGCAATCGGTCCGCAGTCCGTGATCCAGTTCGGGCCGTATAGCATGCCGAGTGTGGAGGTTACAAACGATGTGGCCCCCACCGGGACTGAAACAAGCCTGACCGTCCCCAAAGGCGTAATGTTCACCACCAACAATGCCCTTGCCGCCGTAAAAACCCTCACGGTGAACGGCGCTATCAGCGCGAGTATCGCCACCTTTAACAGCACGGACGGGGTCACGATCACGGTGGACGAGAACGCCGACGTAAAGTTGGAGGGAACCGTCGGGAAACTGGCCGCCGACATCGTTGTTCCCGCAAGCGCCTCCTTCATGATAGGGACTGTTACCGGGATGAACGGCAAAACCGTAACCTACCGGAAAGGCGGAAAAAGCATAATTTCCGACATAGACCTGGTCTTCTCCGGTTTTGACGCTACCGCCGGCTACACACTGAACGACAACATAACGCTTGCGTCCGGTCAAATCATAGTGATTCCCGAAAACAAGGTTATCGTAAAAGCCGGCAAGAAAATTACCAACAACGGAACCATCACGCTTGCCCCCACCGGAAGCCTGGTACTGTCGACGGCCTCCGGCTCCCAGTCCAGCATTGAGGGCACGGGCAAACTCGTGGCCGGCGCGACCACAATCACGGGCACCTGGACCACGACAGCCACCGGCGACGGCACCGTAACGATCTTAAGCGGGGCAGATGGCGTGGGCGCGACGATCGCCGCCGCCACCGCCGCGACAGGCCTCGCAGCCGGCACGGGCGGCACGATCACGCAGGCGGCGGGTAGCGGCAACACCCTGACGATTGCGGCGGCTACCACGATTGCGCTGGGGGGCGACGGTACGGCGGTCGGTTCCATCGTGCTGAAGGGCGCTGACAGCAACCCCGGCAAGCTCACGTTTGCAAATACCGGAGCCGACGGTGGTGGTACAAGCCTTGTAACCACTGCGGCTACCAGTGCCGCCAATAAAGTTACCGGAACCGTAACCGCTCCCGGCACCGGCACCGCTCTCGTGTGGTACGCGGCGAATGCTGGAACCGGCGGCAAATGGAGCAAACTTGGCGCAAGTAATGCAACTAACGGTCTTACCGGCGGTAGTGGTACTACTGACATAACACTCAGCGGCGCATCGACGGTAACAGCCACC
>JAITKQ010000097.1 GCA_031278295.1 Spirochaetaceae bacterium
ACCGCCTCGACACCCTGAGAGAACTGGGTTATGCCCATGCCCCACAGTATAACGGAATGTTTGGAGCTTGCGTACTTCCGCGCGGTAAAGCGTATGTCGTCCGCGGAAAGCCCTGTGATGCCCGCCGCGTACTCCGGCGTGTACTCCTTTACTATCGCCCAGAACTCGTCAAAGCCCTTCGTATGTTCCTTCACGAACTCCCTGTCCATTAAGTTTTCGCTGATGATCACGTTGGCGAGTGAATTTACGAGCGCCACGTTCGTGCCGCCTTTTAACTGTAAATGCAGGTCCGATATGCGGGCGGTTTCGGTGATGCGGGGGTCGGCGCAGATGATGTAACAGCCTTTTTCCTTGGCCCGTACGATCCGCCTCGCTACGATGGGATGGGATGCCGCCGCGTTATAGCCTATATTGAAAATCACCTCGGCGTCCTCGATCTCAGGTATGGAAAGGGACATCGCCCCCTCCCCTATGGTCTGCCTGGAACCGGCGACGGACGCCGCGTGGCAGATGCGGGCGCAGTGATCGACGTTATTCGTTCCCATGACGGCGCGGGCGAACTTCTGGGTGATATAACCGGCCTCGTTACCCGGTCCGCGGGCCGAAGCGGCCGCGAGGAACGAGGCAGGCCCCCACTTTTCCTTTATCTTTTTGAAGTTGTCCGCGACAAATTTTATAGCCTCGTCCCAGCTGACAACTTCGAGCGGCGATTTCTTGCCGCCCTTACGAATCATAGGCTCCCGTAAGCGTTTTGTAAGGATTTGCGGATCGTTTAGATAATCCCACCCGTACCAGCCTTTCAAACAAGCCTTGCCGTCATTCGTCCTGCCTGCCACCGGATGAGCATCCAGTACCCTGTTGGCGTCTTTGTCGACGGTAAACAGTATCTGGCACCCTGCCCCGCAGTAACAGCAGGTTGTTTGCACTTCTTTTATTGCCATTAAGTTTCCTCCTGCATTATGCTAATGTTTTAACTAGCATATTTTTTTTAAACTTCGTTATAGTGATCGTAACACCGTAAATTTTCGTCCGCAACTATTTTGTACAAACAATTCGTAGGATTTCGGAGACTTTTACCACTCCCGGGCGGGATTTGTAACAGTCGGGTTTTAGGATTTTGAGGGCTTCAAATTTGATTTTGGACGCATCCCGCCACTTCGCGCGGGTAACACCGGCGCACGAATGTCGGTAGCCGGGGCCCCAAGTTGGCCGGCGCCGACCCGGCGCTCCGCTAATCCCGCCCCCGTGCAGCGACCGCGGGATCAGAATCTTTCTCCGTAGTAAACGCCGGCCCATTCCCAGCGTCCGTGTATGTCGGGGTCAAGCGGGAAATAGATTTTTCGGAAGTATAAGTACCATATCGGGGTGAACTGCGACCAGCCCCAGGTGCGGAGGTACGCTTCGTTTGAGTTGGAACCTTCACTGAGGCTGTCGGAATAGTGCAGTTTTCCGCTGCGGAACGAGGAAAGGTTGAATTCCGCCATACCGGAATCATCGCTGTCGGCCTGTACCCAGGAGCGGGCAAAAAAATTGACGCGGGCACGGTACTGCCATAGATTCCAGGTGTTTCCATCGTCCAGGTTGCGTTTTATCGTTTCAACCAGTGAATCAAGACTTTCAAAGGTCCAGTTTTTTGCGGAATTGTTAAAGTCAACCATCTGCTTGGCATAGGTGTAAGCGTTGGGGAAGCCCGGTACTACCGTACCGTAGTAGTTTAAAAACTGGGTATAGGACGAAATGGCGCGGGGCCAGTCGCCAACCTCTTCGTAAGTCTGTCCCAGCATGAACCATGTTATGCCGGGGTCTTTCTGATCCTGAAAACGTGAAAGCAGTTTCTCGTAACACCAAATTTTTTGTTCCGGCTTTTTTTCAAGGTTTATCAGCTGCTGTAGGCAAACCCGGTGTATGGATTCTCCCCGGACGATAAGATCGGGATAGTTTTTTACAATCATGTTGAAAAACAGCGCGGCTACAGGCGGGGCGTCCTGCTCCATATAGGCATAGGCGATCATAAACAGGTAGTAAGTGTTGAAAGGATCGTCAGGGTGCTTGCCCACCCAGTCGGAAAGGAAGTTTATGAGGCGGCCATAATCATTTAAGCGCCTATACTCGTTGGCTAACTCGCGTACCAGCGAAAAACGCACCGCGCCCTCGTCGTCTTCCCGTGACAGCAGGGCGAAAAGGTTGTTCAAAACGTCCTTTTCCTCGCGCGTTCCGTTGGTAAAGTACAGGCGGGGGTAGTTTTTTTCATTCACCTCGCTACCGCACATTATTAGGGCTACCAGCAGCAGAAGCCCAAACGGGGTGAATGTCGCGTAAAATTTCCGCATTGAAATCACGGCTTTTATCCTTTATACTTGCATTATGCGACACGGAATTGGAAGAAGAAAAATTGCCCGTATCATGTTTTATGTAGGAATCGCCCTTTCGCTGTCCGGCAGCACTTTTTTGATGTTGAGCTTTGCCTCAATCACAGGTATGCAAATTATAGGCTCTTTCCTGCTTCTTATTATCGGCGGTTTTTGTGTATTTTTTGCGATAAAATTACGGCGGCGATCGTTGTACCTCTTTTTTGCCGCTTTCCTTACCCTGCTGGGGCTTTTTTTGCTGTTCAAGGTAAGCGGAGTCCTCAAGCTGACCCTGAAACAGAGCTGGCCGCTGCTCTCCGTGTTTTCCGGCATCGCGTTGCTGCTTGCCGGAAGCCACCGTTATGGCAGCATACGCCGGATCTACCTGATACCGTCAGTCGCGTTGATGGTTCTGGGGGGCTTTTTGCTTCTTTTTTCACTGAAGATAACTTCTTTTTCGTTTAGGCAATTTGTGCTGGACTGGTGTCCCGTGGTGTTCGTCATGTCCGGCATTATGCTGATTCTGTTTTCCATCAGCGGCAATAAAGAGCGTATGTAGACGTATCATGGTTTCCCGAAAAAAGGACAGGTATGTTACGTATCGTATGCGCCTGTGGGCAGGCGCCTTTTCGCTGCTGTTGTTTTCCTGTTCCGGAGCGGCGCAGGTTCGTGAAGTCGCGATAGACAGGCCGCGCCCCGAGCCCAGGCCGGCCCAGCCTTTTCAACAGGCTAGGACGAGGGAAAACACCGGCGGCGGAATCGCCGCCGGTGTACGGTCCCTTTGCGACAAGGGCTCTTTTTCCGCGCTGAAGGAAGCGATCACGCTGCTGCGGCAGGACAACATAAACGAATCGGAGTTCGGCAGGGTAATGAACGCCGTAGCGGTTACACTGCTGGAAAAGGTGTACGGTGAGCCGGCTGAAAATACAGATCCGCCCAAGAATCACCTGTACAGCAAAATACTGAGCGAGGCGGCCCGCGGGGTTTACCGTGAACCGCCGCCCGCCTCAGATGATTACCTTGAAAATGTGCTGCCCTTCCTGGCCCTGCTGGATAGCACCGCGCAGAGCCGCTTTATCGCCGCGCGGCCGGATTTGGAGAAAGCTCAACGCTTAAACCCGGAGGGGACGCTTGCCCCCTACTTTCTGGGTTTTGCTTCGGAACGTACGGAAAGGTGGGACGACGCGCTTGACATGTACTCCAAGGCGCTGTCCCTCGACCCGGACTGCTACCCGGCCGCTTTTGGCGTGGCCCGTATCCTACAGAATCGCGGGCAAAATGCCGACGCGATCGAAATGCTTGCCGGTTTGAGCGAAAGGTGCCCGGACAGCATTGTTATAAAACACCGGCTTGTCAGCGCCTATTTTCGTGAAAACGACTGGGTAAACGCCGCCCGGGTGATCGACGAGGCCCTGTTAAAAAATCCCGAGGACCCGTCCCTGTCGCTGCTACGCGCCCGTGTACTGTTTGAAAACGGTCAATTTGTTCAGGCGCAGGCCATTTTGAATAAATTCTCGGCGGAAAACCCGGAAAACCGCGATTACCTGTTGCTACGCGCACGGCTTCAGAACGAAGGTTTCAGGAACAGGGAAAACGCGGTAAATATTTTGCGCCCGCTATACAAGTTGAATCCGGCTGATTTTCCGGTTGCGTTGTACCTTACGCGGCTGCTGCTCGAATCGGATAACGCGGCAGAACATACCGATGGCGCACAGATGCTCCAAACCCTGATGCGTCCGCTGCGGACCGGGGAAGGTATACCCATAGCCGTCATACAGCTTGCTTCGGAGGACGCGGTGCGGCGCGGCGATTGGGAGGAGGCGCGTAAATACCAGGACAGAATCCTGGAGGAACGGGGCGGGCCAGCCACCCTTGTGAACGCTTTTAAGGTTGAGCAGGGTTTAGGCAACAAAAGCGCCGCGCTTGCTTTGGCGCAGGAGTTAATACGGGACTATCCTGATGATGAGGACGGCAGGATAGCGTACATTGAAGCCCTGATGGATTCGGGCAGGCATGGGGAGGCGTTACGTTTGATAGACGCCCGTATCGTTGCGCTTGGACCCGGAGTTTACAAGAGCCGCTACTATTACCTCCGCGGCATGCTGCACGGTGAATTCGACGCCGCCATCAGCGACTTCCGCGCCAGCCTGTTTGAAAATCCGCGCAACCTTGACGCGCTCAAAGCCCTGATCTCCCTGTACCACAAACGACACGACGAACGGCACGCGGTTTACTACCTGCGTCAAGCCCTGGCCATTGCCCCAAGGGACCCGACGCTGCTTCAGTATCAAAAAGACTACGAAGGCAGGATGTAGATCGGGACGCCGGCGCGAAGCGTTCCATAATTTTGCCTACCGCGCTATCCCGGCGGATGAACGCATAGAATCGCATACCGCCCGCTTACACGTCATAGCGGAGAAAAAGGCTTCAAATGGCAAGCGTTAAGGTATTTATGATCTGTATGAAAAGGCTATCCCCGGTCCGACGGGGACGGGGAGCCGGAGACTGGCGGTTATCCCTGAGTTCCGTGATTCCTGATTTGGTTTTTCCATAAATTTATTCTGCCATGGGGTTTAATACCCCGCCCCTTGGGGCGGTTAAAATCAGCAACACCGACAAAAATTGGTAGTAAACCATTGCCTCCTACCGCGTGATTGGCGCGCCGCAGGCGCCCCAATCAGCGGCAAGCCGCAGAGCAGCTTGTCTTACAGAACGAACCGTGTAAATAATTCAACGTTTACAAAAGATA
>JAITKQ010000146.1 GCA_031278295.1 Spirochaetaceae bacterium
CGGTTGGTTGTCTCACAAGTCTTGCAGTTTTTGTGGCTTAAAAGCCATAAGCTAAAGCCTTGCAAAACTGCGATTTTTAGCGGAAGTTGTTCGGAAACTGAAGTTTCCAAACAACCCTATTTTCACAAATTTTTGCGGCAATAATTATACACCCGCGGGCGTGATGAGCAAATAATACGGTTTTGTCTATTTCAATGCAATTAATTTGACAACAATAGAATTTTCCCGGCAAGTTACCGGCTATTTTTCTTAATAATATGTTTTTAGAATGGCAATTTATTTTTACTAATTTATCAAACATATTCACAACACTCCTTTCTAAAATTGTTTCCCGACAAATTTTCCATACAGGAATAGGCAGACAGAGAAATATCGGTGCTTTTTCAAGAAATTGCATAGAATCAAATTCTTGTTGATTTTCCGTTTGTGTAGCCTGCAATGCTTTTTCGACAGTTTTTTTGAGATCATCTTTTACATCCTCTACCAGGGGCAACAATGATGCGCCGGCTCCCGTTGGCCGCCAACGAGAGTTGGCGCTGGCTCAAGTTAACCAGTGTTGCCCTAGCCGCCGGTAAAAGATTTTTTATTGCCGGACAAACCGGAATCATCCAGGATACGGGTCAAAAGAACATCGTAAACGGGGCGGGACGATATGATTTCAGCGGTAACGAAGGAGCAGAGTGAAACCAGAACAAGGCTTGCAAGGTGCCTGTAGTTTGCCGTCATTTCCAAAACGAGCACGATGCCGGTAACCGGCGATTTGACTACGGCGGAAAACATTGCCGCCATGCCGAGTATCATAAAATTAAGCCGATAGTCCACGCCGACAGCGCCGAATTCCACCAGTATACTGCCAAAGGCGCTGCCCGCAAGCGCACCGCAGGTGATAAAGGGCAGGAATATGCCGCCGCTCGCGCCGGAACCGGCGCAAAAGGACGAATACAGCAGGTTTACGAACAGAATCAGCAGCAGCAAATTTACCGGGCGGTTCATAACTGAAAGTGAATCGATTAAGGGATGGCCGCCGCCGGTTACATCGTACAGGTGGAAACTTAACGGTATTGACAGAAGTACCGGAATCACCGGGCGGAAAAGCACGGGTATGCGGAAAAATTTGAAAAAATCCTGCGACATGTACAGCAAACGTTTGAACAAATCACCCAGAAACGCGCAGATCACGCCAAGCAGTATTATCCACGGAAAAAAGTGTACCGGCATCACCGTGATTGAACGGAAATGGTAGACCGGCTGTAGTCCGAAAAAGTGCCCGGCGACGGTATCGCCTGCCATGGAAGCGCCCATCGCGCAGGCTATGGAGAGCGGCGTAATCGTAACGCGCATCTCTTCCATCATAAAGAGAACGCCGGCAAGCGGTGCGGAAAACGCGGCGGACAGGCCCGCCGCCGTCGAGGAGGCGAGCAACACATTTCGTTCCCGATGCGGCCGCTTGAATATTTGCAGAATCGCAAGGCCGGTGTAGGTGGCGAGCATAACGGAAGGGCCCTCCCATCCGAAAGAAAGGCCAACGGAGATTGCGAGAAAACTGGCTACCCATTTGAGCGGTAATTCGGTTTTCCAGTCGCCCTTCAAAAATCCCTGTATTATGCCTTTTATCTGGGAAACGCCGCCGCCCGACACCATGGGCCGCACGATGTTGGCAAGGCCCAGCAACAACCCGGCAGCTGTCAGCCCTATTACCAGAAACACGGTATACCTTACGGGCAGGGAGGGCAGGGCCTGGTATATTTCCAGCCTTAATTTGTCGGTACGATTCAGGGCAAGCCTAAATAGCACGATCACAAAACCCGTCGAACATCCTATTACGATGCTTTCGATTATCACCGCAAGGCGTGAGCCGTACCACTCACGCATCATGCCTTCAATAGGCTTCTCTTGTTCCTGTTTCATTTTTCAATTTTTTAAAGAAATCTACGGCGGCGTCTACCGAAAGCTCCGCGCCGGTACACCGTTCCCCTAAATCCCGCAGCCTTACGGGGCCGCCAGCCCCATCCTCCTTCGCGGAAGCCCCGGCGGACGGGATCAATGCCCACCGGGTGCCTTTTTTTTCCGCCTGTGCAAACTGCGCCCCCTGTTTTTTCGCTTCAAAGAATACTTCCGTGGGTATTCCCGCGGCGCGGAACCTCTGCGCAATCCGCTGGCAGATACCGCCCTGCCCCTCGTCAACGCATATTACGGCAAGTTCCGCGTAAGTTTCCCGCTTTGCCGTTTTGCCGGGCGCTTCCAACGCGGCAAGCAGGCGGTCAAGGCCGATTGACGAGCCCACGCCGCTCAAGCCGTCTTTCGAGTACAGGCCGCTCAGCCTGTCGTAGCGTCCGCCGGAACAAACCGAGCCTATGGACGGCATACCGTCCAGGAAGGTTTCAAAAACAATGCCCGTATAGTAATCCAAGCCGCGGCTTATGGACGGGTCTATTACAAAGGTATCCCCGATCCCCAGATCAAGCATGAAACCTCGCAGTGTGCGAAGCCGCTGTGAATCGGGGTTATCCCCGCCCGCCGCCTCCGTCATCCTGTCCAAAATTTCGTCCCACGAGCCTTTTATTTCCACATAGCCGGCGATAAGTTCCGCCCGCCCCCGATCAAGTTCCGAAGGAAGCAGTTTTAGCGCCTCGTCCCTCCCTATTTTGGCAAGTTTATCGACGGCGCGTAGAATCTCACCCGATTTGGAGGCAGCGTCTATCGTTTGCAGGAAACGGTTAAAAAGCCCCCGGTGATTCAGGCGTATGGTAATACCGGACGCTCCCGCGGCCGAAAGCGCTTCTTTCATCATCAGAAGGATTTCAAAATCGGCGGCGGCGCTGTTGCTGCCGATGCAGTCAAAATCGCACTGTGTGAATTCCCGGTAGCGGCCCCTCTGTGTATTCTCTCCACGCCATACCTTGGCGATGTGGTAACGTTTGAACGGGAACGTGAGTTCGGCGCGGTGTTCCGCGACAAAACGGGCGAAGGGTACGGTAAGGTCGAAACGGAGCGCGACATCCCGGCCGCCGTTATCGTTGAAACGGTATACCTGTTTTTCCGTCTCACCGCCGCCCTTGCCCAGCAAGATTTCGGCGTACTCAAGAGCGGGCGTGTCTATCGGCGCGAAACCGAAGCCGCGAAAAACCGCTTCGATACGTTCAACAAGGCCGCGCCGTTCAATCTCGGCGGCGGGCAGGAAGTCCCTAAAACCTTTTAATACGCGAGGTTCAACCAAAGAAGCCATCGTTTCAGTTTATTTTGAAATTGTAAAGCATACAAGGGGCGTTGACTGCCGGCTGTTTTGCATTTAACGCTGTATATGGAGTTTACAGGCGAATTTATGGCTGTTTTCCCATATTTGCCGGTAAATGTAGGACTGCCGGGCAATCGCCGGGCAATCGTTATCAGGCCTTGCGGATTGAGCGGGTGAGGGGGTATAATGGTACAGGCATCCGTAACGGAGCGGCAAAGGGAGGGGAAAAACTATTTTGGAGGAAAAAAATGGATTTTGTACAAAAGATGAAGGAAAAAGCGCTTAAACTGCAAAAAAAACTGGTTTTGGCGGAAGGACATGAACCGCGCACGGTAAAGGCGGCCCGGCTTTTGGTTGACGGAAAGCTGGCGTCTGAAGTTACGCTTGTGGGGGCCAAGAGCGCGGTAGAAGACATTGCGAAGAAGGAAGGCGTCAAGCTGGACGGCATAAAAGTGGTAGATCCCGCCGTGTCTGCGGATTTGGACAGGTACGCGAAGGCCTACTACGATATCCTCCACGCGAAGGAAGAGGCGAACAAGGCCAAGGGCAAGGCTGTAAGCAACCCTGTGACCGAAGACAAGGCAAAGGCTGAGGTACAGCACTTCCTTCGCTGGGGAGCGATGATGGTACATCTGGGCGATGCGGACGCGATGGTAGCGGGCGCGGAAAGCTCCACAGCCGATGTGTTGCGCGCCGGACTGTCGATAATCGGCACACAGAAAGGCTCAAAGACGGCCTCCTCCTGCTTCGTGATGACCGTGCCGGACAAGAGCTGGGGGGCGGAAGGCGGCCTAATCTTTTCGGACTGCGCCGTTTTGCCCGACCCGACAGCCGAGCAATTGGCGGACATCGCGGAAAGCGCGGCCCAGTCTTGCCGTGAATTCCTTGATGTCGAACCGGTGGTGGCGCTGATGTCGTTCTCGACAAAGGGCTCGGCCTCCCATACTAACGTTACGAAAGTTCAGCAGGCAACCGGGATTCTAAAGGAAAAGAATCCGGACTTTCTGTTTGACGGCGAATTGCAGGCGGACGCCGCGCTCGTGCCGTCCGTAACGGACAAGAAAGCACCCGGCAGCCCGGTACGGGGCAAGGTGAACACCCTCGTGTTTCCTGACCTCGGCGCGGGCAATATAGGCTACAAGCTCGTGCAAAGGCTCGGCAAGGCGGAAGCCTTCGGCCCCTTCCTACAGGGTTTTGCCAAGCCGATAAGCGATCTTTCACGCGGCTGCTCGGTAGACGACATCGTGGTAACCGCCGCCGTTACGCTGGCAAGGTGCAAATAATGGACGTGGAGGAAGGGTACGAGTCGGAGACGGAACAGGAAGGCTCGGAGAACGGCGTACAGGAACATGGCGTCTCCCCGCCTCCGCTGACTAAGGCGGCATTTTACAAGCTGACAGACGCGGGCCAGTGGATGTCGTTCCTCGGAATCATCAGTTTTGTCGGCGAAGGGATAGTGCTGATAAGTGGCATCGTGTCGATTGCGCTTGTCTCAAATGTGTCGTACCTGCCGAATCGCTTGGAAGAGGGCTTCGTGTACATTGTAATTGCCGTGGTATGCTTCTTTCCGTCAAGGTTTCTTTTTCTTGCCGGCTCAAAACTCCGTGCGCTGAAAACGGACGGCGGCGCGGACGCGCTGGAAGCGGCCTTGCTGAACAACAAGGCGTACTGGAAGTTTCAGGGCATCCTCACTATTGTATTCCTGGCGATTGCGGTTTTGTTTATAATTGTTAACTTCATTACCACCTTCGTCGGTTTACTGTCTAGCGGGCCGGGCAATTTCCGGTGATGTTTGTCAAAGGGAAGCGCTGAAAAACGGTGACATGTTTTTCAGCGCTTTTTTACCCCGTTTTGCCCTGTTGACCGCTTGGCTAGATACTTCAACCTTGAAAACACCGATCATTGTTTTAAGCGCCGTTCTCCTGTTTAACTCCTGCGTAAAAAAAAATACGGAGACAGCCCCTGCCGTCCCGAAACCGCCTGGGTTGGATGCGGAGGCGGGGTTGCTGGAAGAAGCGTCGGCGCTCGTCAGCCTGATGACGGACGTGCAGTTGGCGGCCCAGGTGATAATGACCGGTGTCGACGCGCGCGGCGCTTTGGAGGGCGCTGAAAAGGAACGCCTCCGCCGCGTCCCTGCCGGGGCGGTGATGCTGTTCAGAAAAAACCTTGACGGGGACGCCGGGGAGATACGGCGTATGACGGACGAGATCCGCGCGGAAGCGGGCTATACGCTTCCGGAAACGGATGTGCGGGTAGAGCCGTTCATCGCGGTTGACCACGAAGGCGGGGACGTACACCGCTTTGGATCCGGCATGGAGCGCCTGCCCGCGCCTTTTTTTTACTTCGAGTTGGCGGGGAGGAAGGGGCAGGCGGCGGCGCTGCTTGCGGTGGAGGCGGACGCGGCAAGATCGGCGGCCGAGATAGCGGCGTTCGGTATAACGATGAACCTCGCGCCGCTTGCCGAGCTTCTGACGGAAGAAAATAAAGCATTTTTGGGGACGCGTTCCTACGGCCCCGACCCGGATTTTACGGCGGCGGCGGCGGCGGCCTTCATGCGGGGCATGAAGGCCGCCGGTATAGCCTGTGTTCTTAAACATTTTCCGGGGAACTCAGGGAAGGACCCGCACCTTGAGACCCCGCTGATGGCTGGAGGCGCTGAAGCCCTGCAAAGGGCTTCAGCGCCGTTCGCGGCGCTGATCGCGGCGGGCGGCGGGGCGGCGCCCGCCGCCGTGATGGTTTCGCACACGGTGGTTCCCGCCTGGGACGAAGGCAGGAACGCCAGCCTGTCCGAGCTCGTGATCGGTGAAAAGCTGCGCGGCGAACTTGGCTTTGGCGGCATAGTCCTGGCGGACGATTTTTCTATGGAGGCGGTCTCCGGCGACTACGGCACGGAGGAGCAGTCTGTGGCCGCGGTTGCCGCCGGCGCGGACATGGTTATGGCCTGGCCGCGCAACCTCGTAAGCATACACGGCGCGATACTCGCCGCCCTTGCGGACGGCAGGCTGACCCGCGCCCGCCTCCGGGACGCCGCCTCCCGCATCGTCCGCGAAAAGTTGCGCCGGGACGCGGACTCCTTTCACGGGTAAGGCCGTTTCAGCGCTGACAAGGTAAAACCAATGCAGTCTATCAATTCTTTGCAGGCCTCTTCGGTAAGCTGCCCGGCCCCCTCAGCGCCTTCGGTTTGCAGCGGGCCCTTGGAGTCAAAATGAGAAAAACCCGCTATCGACCTGACCTCGCTGTTTAATAACGCAGCTTTGGCCGCGTCCATCCTTTTCAACACCGCTTCCCGCGCCCTTGAATGTTCAAGCACGGCCATGTCCGTCAGTACGGAACGCGCCGTGTCCAGCGCCGCCTTAAGGCCGCCGGTAAGGGCGGTACAAGCCGCTTCGTAGCGATCCCTGCGGGCCTTACGCTCAGGTTTGGAGTTCCATTTTTGGGAAATTTCGTTTGAAACCTGTTCAAGCCGCTCGGAAATAGCGGTACGACAGGGCGGCAGCGCCAAAACTTCCTCGATACCTGTAGTTTTCATACCGTTTATCGCCAGTCCCCTGCCGGAAAGCCGCAAACTATCACGATTTTTGGATGATTTAAGCCGGTTTTCAAACCATGAAGCGTACAAAGCAAGGCGTTTGTCCGTTAAAACGGTACTGCCGTCCGCCGCTTTCGCAAAAAACGGCGCGGCGTCCAGCAAGGCGCACAAGGACCGTGTTTCGGCGGGAAGGAAACGTTTTGCCCCGGCAAGGGCATGTTCCTCGAACAAGGCCCCCCTGTAGTGCGTCGCGAGGCCGGGAAAGGCAAGGTCCAGCCCGCCGATAAAGATTGGCCGGTGGGCGGGGGCGAGTGAGGAGGCAAAGTCCCATGCGGTGCTGGCAACTGAGCCTCCCGCGCCCAGCCGTCCCTTCACATCCACCCTCGCCTCGACAAAGCCGCTCAACGGGTAGCTCGAAGCGTAGAGGAAGTCCTTTCCAGCCGCGCTCCTTCTGCCCGGCCTGTTACGCAGCACGGTAGGGTAAACGGCGGCCTCCGTTATCAGTACGCTTTCCTCAGGCAGGCAGCGGTCCAAGTGGCGCGTGTTCCAGTACTGGGGATCGACGGAAACGGCAAAATCGGGCTTAACGCCTTCACGTTTGAGGAAACGCAAGGCCGTATCCACGGCGACAACGATACAGCGGCCGGCCAGGTCCGCTATCCTTCCGCCAAGCTCGTCCAGGCTGGGGCCTGCCGCCAAAAGCAACACGGGAAAGTCAAAACGTCCCGCCAAAAGGTCAATGCCCGGCAGGTCACGTACCGCCCAGAGGTTTGCCGCCTGATTCCTTGTCCAGCGTTTTCCGAAACGGCGTAACGTCGCCTCGTTCACAGCGTCTTTCGTCCGCCAATTTTCTATATGCCGTTCCACTTCGCGGTAAAACGCCGTGTCCGCCGCGGTCAGGGCCGGATTCCGTATAACTGACAGTTTCTTTGGGGAGATCTTGAGCGCCGCCGTGATCGCGTCCGGTTCGTCACCCAGCACAAATACGATACGTTTGTCCAGAATACCCGTTAAGTCACGGGTTTCAAAGGCGGCGCGTAGGATGCCGCTCCTTTTTTCTACGGCTATGATCAGCGGGGGCGGGGCAAGCGCCGCCGCGGCCTCCGCCGCGTAGCCAAGCCCAAAGCCGAGCAGCAGGACGGCGCGGTTTTCACCGGGCTCAGCGCGGTCCGCGGCAAAAACAAGCCGTGCCGCCTCCCGCTCCGGATCCCGCGCGGAATGTAAATACCGTCCTTCAAGCCGTGCCGTAGGAGCGCCGGAGGCGGCTTTCTCCAAAACAAGGTCCGCCTCCACCCCTGCCCCCCCGACCTTTTGTTCGATACCGGGGACAAAGCGCCGCGCCGCCTCCATGTTTTTTTTGTATATGTCATTTTTTTCCATACCGGTCAACCGCAAGGGCAAAAGTATCAGGGCAAAAGCGTTTACTTTCATCCAAAGGGGGCCTGCGGCTTTGTAGCGCTTCGCGCGTAAAACGCAAACTCCTGATAAGGGTCTTAGGTAAATGCTTTTGCCTGCCAAAGTATACCCTGAATCCGTATAAAAAGGGATAGATGGGCCTGTTCCAAAAAACCCTAAATGAACCGCCCCGCCCCGCCACAAAACAGCGTCAAGCTGTTTTGTGGCGGGGCATCTCTTGTAGGCCTTGCATTATTTACACACTTCGATCGGCTGCGGAAATTTACAATATGGGGGGGGGGGGGGCTATTTTTTTTCGTCCTTCACAACAAATGACACGGTGCGGTATTCGACGGCCTGTAGCAGCGCGATAACGGAATCGACGTTTTCAAACGCGGTGTTCCTGTCCGCTATGATATGTATCCTCGTATCGGGCCTGTTCAGGTACACATTGTTTATCGTTTCTTCCAGCGTTCCAAAACCCGCCGGATTGCCGTCTATAAAAACCGCCCCGCCTGAGTTTACCCAGATTTCAAGATTCTCTTTGTCGCTTACTTTCAGCGCGTTGGGCGTCTCCGCGTACTCTATGTCCACTGTCTTCCGGTAATTTATCAACGCTACAAGCATAATAAATATCAAAAGAAGGAATGCGACATCCGACATGGCGTTGGTGGGAATGACCGCCTGTTTATTTTTATGTTTATACTTCATGTTCCGATCCCCGCCTGTGCCATTTTCTTAAAAGAAAAAGACTTTATTTTCAAACGCTTTGCAAGTTCAACAAAAGACACGACGGACCACCAGGGCGCTTTGGGCGAAACCGTTAAAAGCACGGCTAGGTTTTCGCGTGTACGCGCGGCGCTTGCGATTTTTTCTTCGGTTTCATTTCGGGTTACGAAACTGCCGTTGAACGTGAGGGTGCCGCCGTCCGTTAATTCAAAACGCAGTATGTCATCTTTATGCAGCGTGCGTACGCTGTCTTTCACCGGAAGGTCCATTAAAAAACCTTTGTTGATGTTAAAGCCGGCAATCACGATAAAGTATATGATTAGCAGGAACGCGAGATCGCTTAGAGCGGAATTGTTGTCAAACAGCCTTTTCTTTTTTCGCCGTATTTTCATTTAAGCATCTTGATTAATTTCAGGCAGCTTGTTTCAACATCGTTTGAAAAGCTGTCGACAATATGGCTCAAAACCGAACCGGCCGTCATAGCGATGATCGCGATTATTAGGCCGAAAACCGTTGTTATGAGCGCCTCGTATATGCCGTTTGCCACAATCTGTGCGTTGACCTCCGTCGCGTCAGCGATCGATTTAAACGCGCCGATCATGCCGGACACCGTTCCCAAAAAACCTGTAACGGGGGCAAGGGAGCCAAGCGCCGTCAGATAGTCAAACCCGTTTTCTAGGGACGCGACGCAGTCGGCGGCCTCCGCTTCAGCGTTTGCTTCAAGCTCAAGCCGCTGCCCCCTTAACTCAGGGAATTCAAACAGAGCGAACAGAACGCGCGCCCCCAGTCTTTTTTGTTTTTTTCCCAGCAGAAAATTCCGCGCACCTTCAAAATCTTTATCACCGATAAACTTTATTAACTGTTCTTTTATATCATCAAGTCGCAGATTACAGCGTATGATAAAAATTATCCTTTCCAGCGTGATAGAAACCGTCGCGACGGAAAACGCCAAAAGCGGCCACATAAAAACACCGCCCATCCTGAATAAACTTAAAAGCGTCATGCTTGTTTCGTTATCGTTCATACGGCCCCCTGCTCCGCCGGCACTATTTAGTGACGGTAAACGACACCCAGGAATTATACGATTCCGCATCATAGACGGGGTTGTTTTTTACGTCCCCTGAGTAAGAAGTTTTTACTATCCATATATCTTTCGCGGTGTTGGGGATATTTATTGTAACGAGTCCCGCCGCGTCCGTTTTGGCGTCTTTTACCGCCCATGCGTCTCTGTCCTTTGGGTTGTAATTCCTGTATGTGGCGGATATGACCGCGCCGCCCAAAGACTGGCCGTGCAGTAAGACCTTGAATACGGCGCTTTTTCCGGCGGCAATATCCGCCGGGTTTGTTACCGGCGTTATTTCCAGCGGCAGGCCAAGCGGCCTGGCAAACGAAGCGTCCTGGGATGCGGGATTAATGTATATTTTGCACCAGTCTTCGCTGATGTACGTTTTGGTAACGGTAAGGCCCAGCGCTTTTACCGTCGCTTTGGTCGCCTCTTTGTTTCCCGATGTAGTAACGTTGGAAAAACGCGCCGTGCTGTTAAGCAGAACCAAACAGGGCGCGCCGCCGGGCAGCGTAAACGACTGTGCCAGCACGTTAAGCGCCTGGTCGGGGACGGTAGTTATTTTTACATCGTTCAGCGTATTATTCTGTAGCACATAAAATCCGCCCGGACGCGGTATCCATTCACCTGCTATTAAATGGTGGGTGGAGTACGAATATACAGGAACTGTGTCTCCAGCCTTATAATCTTTTACATCGCCTATCGCGCCAAACCATTCATGCGCGGACAGCGCGCCGGATAAAAAAACGTTTAAAACAATAAACATAAAAATATTCTTTTTCATTTTTAATTCTCCTAAAAAAATAATACGGCCTTTGATGTTAAAAACCGTTTTAGCTATGTAAGCTTAAAAGAAACCGGTATCGCGATTTTTACCTGCGTTACCGGCTTGCGGAACGGCGAGGCGCTTTTCACGGCGCGGAGAGCTTCGTCATCAAGAAGTTTGTTTCCGCTGCTTTTACGAACCGCCGTATCGCTTATGGAACCGTCCATATTTATTACAAAACTGACTTCCACGACTCCCTGTACGCCTGTACGTCTTGCCTGCGACGGGTATATAAGCTCGTTCATTATGCGCCGTTGTATATAGTTGTAATTGCTCTGTAAATAGCGCGAAACCGCGGCTTTATTCACAGCGTCCCCGCCGCCTGAAACAACCGGTTTTTCATCAGTCTCGATAAACCTTTCCGCGATTTCCGAAACAACGGGTTCCTCTTCCGTTTCGATAAGGATTTCCGCTATTTCTTCCTGAACGGGAATTAGCTCCGGCGGTTTTTCTTTTACAGGCGGCGGTTTCACCACTATTTTGGGCGCGGGCGCCTCTTCTTTGTATTCAGAAATATTTACAAGGCTCACGAGTGTCGCTTCTTCGATCTCCACAGTCTTTGCCTGGGTAGTAAAAATTACAAAAAATAAAAGCGCGGCGTGAAGAACGGCGGAAACGGTAGCGATGCCGAGTCGTATTTTTTTGTCTGTGTTCATGCCCGTTACCGTCGTTCCTTATCAATACGCCGTTTCTAGAATTTCGCGCCGAAAGATATGTTAAAGCTACGTCCCGCCGCCGGC
>JAITKQ010000021.1 GCA_031278295.1 Spirochaetaceae bacterium
GGCAATAGGCATACGCGGCTGTAGGCTGTGTTTGGTTCGATGTTTTGAAAACCGCGAATGACGCGCCCACCAGTGGGTTTAAAGTCCGCTACGCGCCCACCAGTGGGTCTCACATCCGCTACGCGGTAGTGTCCCCAAAGCGGAGTTCGGGTTCTGCCCTCGGGTCCGAAAGGGGCGATAGGCATACGCGGCTGTAGGCTGTGTTTGGTTCGATGTTTTGAAAACCGCGAATAACGCGCCCGCCAGTGGGCCTCACATCCGCTACGCGCCCACCAGTGGGTCTCACATCCGCTACGCGGTAGTGTCCCCAAAGCAGAGTTCGGGTTCTGCCTTCACTCCGCAAAAGGCGATAGGCATACGCGCCCGCCAGTGGGGTATTAGCCCGGCGGTTTTGCATTTACAAAAATTCTTCAGGTAATATGGGCGCTTTGCGGGGTTCCGCCAGGCAAGCCCCTTGGGTTGCCCCTCCATTCCCTACGCGAATGCTACGCACGAACGCTTCGCGCCCCTCCAATCCTTTGCGCGTTTCGTACCCGACGGCTTTTCACCAATGATAGACCGGTAAATGTAAAATTACTGATCAGGCAACGCGAGGACTTGACTGATTTTTGTATTTCCGCTTGAATGTTAGATATCCTTCCTTCCATTCATTCTTTAACCCTAACTGAATGCATGGTTGAAGCAAGGCAAATCGAACTTAGGAGGATCGTATGGGATTCTTAGGTCTTTGCCTTCTCTTCGTAGGCATAGCTCTAATCATGAATGGTGTCGCGGCAATCTCAAAATGGGACGCGAAAACCACAGCTTTTATCAATCTTGTAACAGGGTCAATCCTTGTGATTGGTAATTTCATCGGATTAGTCAGGGCGGACGCTTCCTCGTTTGCCGACTACAACAACGCTGCCGGCGGGTTTCTGTTCGGCGTAACCTACCTGTTTATCGCGGTCAACTATCTGGCGGGTCTGGATCTGCGGGCTTTCGGCTGGTACAGCGTCTGCGTGGCGCTCGTCGCGTCGGTAAGCACGGTGGTATGCGTTCAAAACGGCGCGGTATCCCTGGCTTTGCTCTGGGCGGCTTGGGCGGTCCTGTGGCTGGAGGGCTTTTTACAGCTCGGACTGGGCATAAAACCGCTGGGTAAAATTTTCCCCGTTTTGAGCATACTGGAAGGGATATTCGCGACGGGCGGACCAGGCCTGTTTATGCTGTTCGGCTGGTGGTAAGGGGCCGGGTATGGATATAAACTTTCAAAAGTCGGCTCTGCTTGAGATAGACGTGCAGAATGATTTTTGTCCTGGCGGCTCGCTTGCGGTGGCGGACGGCGATAAGGTGGCCGCCCCGCTGAACGAAATTGCCCGCCGTTTTGCGGCGGCAGGCGCCCCCGTGATAGCGACTCAGGACTGGCATCCGGCAGGGCACTGTTCCTTCGCCTCTACCGGCAGAACGCCGGACGAGAACGAGGTTTTGTGGCCCGACCACTGCGTGCAGGGCACAGCGGGCGCCGCCTTCCATCCCGATTTGGACACGCGGCCTGTCACGCTGATAGTCCGCAAGGGGTTTCGTCAGTCCATGGACTCATACTCCGCTTTTTTTGAAAACGACAGGAAGACGGCGACCGGGCTTGCCGCCTACCTGTCGGGGCTTGGCGTGGACACGGTCTACCTGGGCGGGCTTGCGACCGATTACTGTGTGTTTTTTTCCGCGATGGATGCGGTAAAACTTAAGTTTACGGTTTACCTGCTCGGCGCTGCGGTTCGTGGTGTAAACTACCCGGAAGGTTCCGTTGAAAAGGCCTTAAAAGCGATGGAAAGCTCCGGCGTTACGGTGCTTTAACACACGAAACCGGTTTTTGTAAAGCCGGCCCCCTAAGCTGGAGCGCATTTTGGGATTGGCTTTTTTACGTGCGCGGTTTCGCCGGAAATAGGGTTGTTCAAAAACTTTAATTTTTGAACAACCCTCTCTTGAAAACACAAAATGCTCCGCCTTTTGCAAGACTTGTAAAACAAGCAAGCGGGTTGTTGGGCAGGCCCGATAACGGTTTTGTGGTAAGCGGGGGGGGGGGGGGCCAAATATGGGACAGGCCGTGTGCCGGCGCTGCCAATAGGCTTTTGGCCGGGAGGTGCGGAAAAGACAATGAACCTCCCCGCCCTGAAGGGCGGGGTATTAGACCCCACTGCGAATAACGGTGGATGTGAATACTGCTCAAGCGGTATGTAACGGAAGCTGCCGGCCTATCAACGACGGCTAAATGTAAAATTGCCCGGCTTGGATTCGGCCCCTTGACAATGGGTGTACAAGGGTTTTAAGGTGAACCATGCATATATCCTGTTTCAAGACGGTTTATGCCGTTTTAGCCATAAATATTTTTTTTGCCGGTTGCGCCACAAAAAAACCGCTTTCTTTTGTCATGGCGGAGGATGCGTACGCGGTTGACAGTATTGTTATTTATAGCATTGACGATTTTGAAGAACTTATAAAAAAAAATAAAGTAACTACAGTATTTTATACTGATAATTATTTTATTGTACAGATAGATTCTGTGTTTTATTCGCATATATCGCGCGGTTACAGGAATTTTCGTGAATACCGTGAAGGCAAACTGGAAAAACCGGAACGCTGGTCCATATTTAAACCCGGGTATTCAAACTAACAGCGGCATAACCTGACAGCCTGTTGCATTCGCATATTCATGCCTTTTTCGTTGAAAAAGCAATGTGTCAACTTTGTTGACACATTGCGCAATGAAATGAGCAAATACATGTGTTAGGGCTGATTGATTCTCGTTAATCAGCATCTAACTACGGCAACGGTGATCGGCCTCAAGTTAATCAGTGTTGCCTAGGGGAGTTATGGAGGGTTTTAAAATTATACCGGACGCCACTGCCTTAAAGGACGGCGCGCCTCGCGGGGGTTTCCTTAATTCCGCGGGGAAATTCGTAGCCCGGATTTTTGCCGGAACCGCCGATTCCGGGCAGCATGAAGAAGTGCGGGCGTACAGACACCGTATGCGGATTAAAAAAACGGCTTTTTCACTCAGCGCCCTCATAAGTTTTGGCCTGATTTTTTGCTATTACTCCGCATCGTTTTTGCATGAAACAATAAACAGCATCTTATATATTTTCCTTTTTTTGCTGACCATCGTGAATGTGGCCTTGCATCTTGCAAACGACAACCTGGTAGAAGCGCTGACAAAAAAAGCTGAAGCGGCAAGCAAGGCAAAGAGTGATTTTCTTGCAAACATGAGCCATGAAATAAGAACCCCGATGAACGCCATAATCGGCCTGTCCGAATTTATGCCTGTGGATAACCTTGACGACACCCAAAAGAATTATCTGCGGGATATACAAAAAATGTCAAAGAACCTGCTTGGAATAATCAACGACATCCTGGATTTTTCAAAGATTGAAGCGGGAAAAATGGAAATTATCCCTGTTCACTTTAACCTCACATCATTGTTCAACGATATTGTTTCCATGTGCGGTTTTATAGCGTCGAGCAAGGCGCTTGAATTCACAGCTTCGATGGACGAAAATCTGCCCGATGTTGTTTACGGCGATGAGCTGCGGATACGCCAGGTTTTTACAAATGTAATAAACAACGCGATAAAGTACACGCGGACGGGCTTTGTCAAGTTCAGGCTAAAAAAAGAGGACTACGGCGACAAGGAGTATATAAAGGCTGTGGTGGAAGATACCGGCATAGGTATAAGCAAAGAGGATATTCAAAAATTGTTCGGTACATTCCAACGGCTCAACACAAATAAAAACAGAAGAATACCGGGAACGGGACTCGGTCTTGCTATAACAAAGCAGCTTTTGGATCTGATGGACGGTTCGATCATGGTAGAAAGTGAATACAGGCAGGGCTCTGTTTTTACGATATACATCCCCTTCATGCCGGGTGATCCGCTCAAGATCGAAAAAGATGCCGATATTTCAGGTTTTGTCGGCGCACGCGCGGGTGCCGACATAAAGATACTGGCGGTGGACGACAGCATTGTAAATTTGACCGTAATAGAAAGGCACCTTGCGGTCCACGGCATGAAGGCCGACACCTGCGTAAACGGGCATGATGCCTTTAACAAAATACTTAATAAAGACTATGATCTTGTTTTTCTGGATCACATGATGCCGGAAATGGATGGTATTGAAACATGCAGGTATATCCGCCTGCTTGACGACGAAAAATACAAAAAACTTCCAATAGTCGCGCTGAGCGCCAATGCTGTTTCCGGTGCGCGTGATCTTTTTCTGGAAGCCGGAATGAATGATTTTATATCAAAGCCGATAGACTCGGTCCAGTTAAACAGCGTTCTTTCAAAATTTCTGCCGCCCGAAAAAATAAGCAAGGTGTTTCATGCGGCTTCCGTGGACGGAAACGGAGCAGGTGACGAGCTTATCTGGAGCGATGAAGAAAGAAGGATTTTCCGTGAACTAAGCTCAATCGACGGGCTAAACATGCAGGAAATGCGGACCCACACCGGAAGTCGTACCGCGGATTACCTAAAGGTGCTACAGCAGTTTATTAACGGGGTTGATGAAAATACCGAAAAAATTAAAACAGCGTTACGGGACAGGAATTGGCAGGATTATTTGATTCAAATTCACGCATACAAGGGCGCGCTTGCGATAATCGGCATGATCGAACTGTCCGCGCGCGCCCTGACTCTGGAAACGGCGGCAAGGGCCATCATTGAATCCGAAAAAAATCCTCACACGGACACGGCAAATGATTCGAAAAAAAATCCGGAAATTTGCGAGACGGAAACGCCCAAGCTGTGCGACGCCATAACGGCGTTGCGCGACGCGCTCGTGAAGATACCCCCGCTTGTTAGGACACGGCAGGCCGAAAAAGTAAAGGTTAACGCCGTATCGCTTAAAGAAAAGCTGGCCGCGATGGAAGCGGCCTGCCATTCGTTCAAGGCAAAGGATGCCGCCGAAGCTGCCGCCCAACTGGAAAAATGCACATTCAACGAAGATGTTGACGCAAAGATTGCGAAAATTTGCGAGCTGGCCGGCGCGTTCCGCTTCATCGACGCCGTACAGGAAATAAAGGAGCTAGACGGCCTTATGCATAATTACATCGTAAATTCTCTTTAGGTCTTCTTCGGTAAAGTATTCTATGCGGATGCAGCCTTTGGAAGCGGAGCCGTCTACCGCGACTTTCGTTCCCAGCGCTTCGATAAATTTTTGCGTGATCGCGGCAATTTCAGGGTCGCTCTTTGCGGTCAGGCCGGGTTTGGGCGAGTCCGGCTGTTTACCGGCGGCGTCCGCCCTGTTCAGGGCGGACGCCTGTTTTTCCGCCTCGCGTACGGAAACCCCGTTATCCATTATTTCGGAAAAAAGTTGCTGCCGCGCGGCCTCCGAATCGAGGGAAAGTATGGCGCGGGCGTGGCCCGCGCTAATATCGCCTGTTTTTAACGCTTCCTGCATCGGGGGCGGCAGCTTCAAAAGCCTCATCGTGTTTGCCAGAGTCGAACGGTTTTTACCAACCATGTGAGCGGCCTGATCCTGTGAAATGTTTGCCGTTTCCATCAAATACCTGTAGGCGGAGGCTTCTTCTATCGGGTTTAGGTCCGCACGCTGAATATTTTCGACAAGGGCCACGGCGATACGCTGTTCATCGCTAAACTTGCGGATTATGGCCGGAATCTCCGAAAGCCCTGCCATCCGCGCCGCACGGCTCCGTCTTTCACCGGTGATGATCGTGTACGTGCCGTCATCATCTTCCTCAACAAGGATCGGCTGTATCACGCCGTGCTGTTTGATAGATTCGGCCAGCTCGCGGAGCGCTTCCTCATCAAAGTTTTTGCGCGGTTGGGCCGGGTTTGCGGAAATTCTATCAAGCGGCAGCATAATCTCGCTGTTTCTGCCGGCCACACGGTCTACCTCTTCATCAATGCCGATTGGAAGCAGCGCTTCTATACCGCCTCCAAGACCGAATTTAATCCCTGCCATGTAAAGCCTCTGTATGCGACAACAGTTCCTTTGTCAGACTCTTGTAGGCCAAAGCGCCCGCGCACCCCGCGTCGTACTTTGAAATCGGCAACCTGTGCGAAGGCGCCTCGGAAAGGCGCACATTGCGCGGGATAATTGTTGAAAACACCCTGTCCTTGAAATAGGTCGTAACGTGCTTAACCACCTGCTGGGCAAGCCGCGTCCGCTGGTCATACATGGTAAAAAATATGCCGTCTATCGCAAGACCCGGGTTGATGCTCAGTTGGATACGCTTTATCGTTTGTAACAGCATACTTAGGCCCTCCAGCGCAAAATATTCACACTGCATCGGAATAAGCACCCCGTTGGCGGCAGCGAGACCGTTCAGCGTGAGTACGCCGAGTGAGGGGGGGCAGTCGATCAGTATAAAATCATAGCTATCTACAACCGGTAACAGTGCGTTTTTCAGGAACTGGTCATAGCGTTTTTCGTTGATAAGCTCGACCGTCGCGCCGGATAGATCTATGCTTGCGGGAATTATGAAAAGCTTATTGCAGACAGTTTTTTGCACCGCCTTCTCCACGGAGACTTTACCGGCAAGCACCTCGTAGACGCCGTTTTTTTCCGGCTTTACGCCAAGCCCGCTTGAAAGGTTCGCCTGCGAATCAAAATCGACAAGCAAAACATTTTTACCGGCCTCCGCGAGGTAAGCGCCGATGTTGACCGCAGACGTCGTTTTTCCGACGCCGCCCTTTTGATTAACAAAAACAATCGTTCTTTTCATAGTCGTTAAAACGTGGAGTCACCCGGGATGCTGTTTCCTATTATAGACCAACAGGCGCACCGCTGGCAAGATCGCGCGTTGCCAGCGCGTCTCACATCCGCTACGCGGTAGCATCCCGAAGACGGAGTTCAGGTTCTGCCTTCGCTCCGCAAAAAGCGATAGGCATACGCGCCCGCCAGCGGGGTATTCGCCCGGCGGTTTTACATTTACAAAAATTTTTCATGCTATTTGGGCGCATTTCCGGCCCTGCCGGAAACCGGGCTTTGCGGGGTTCCGCAGGGCAAGCCCTTGGGTTGCCCCTCCATTCGCTGCGCGAACGCTACGCGCCCCTCCAATCCCTTGCGCGTTTCGTACACAGCCGATTTGTTTTGGAACAACCTCCATTAATTTTGATGCTTTTAATTGCCGGCCCCGCCGCCCATCCGCCCGCCCCCCGGCACCCTCACTCTTCACTATTAAAAACCATGCCGTCCCCATTGTTCATGGAGACAAGTATGCGGGGCATTGAAAAACACAAGGTTTTGTGCTAAGCTATCCAAAATTCCTAAAATATACAGGAAGGGGCAGCTTGAAAAAATTCCAGCTTGGCATTGAAAATCCATTTTTGTTTGATGACATTGAAGAGGATGAGGTTTCTTGCGATTTTGGAGAATATTATGGGCCACTCGTAAAAAACGGTGCGCCGCCAATGCAAGGGAAAAAAAGACTTAAAGGCAGCGGGGGAAAGCTGTTCAAGATTCCCCCACCCAGGCCTACGGACGCGCACTGGGTCCTGCCCGGAGAAAAAATAGTGTTTGGAAACTATAAAATTACGGCGGGGTTTTTTTATTTTGGCACAAACCTTCCGTCGGAATTTAATGATTCACGCAACTTTGTTTCGCTGATAAACCCGAATATTTCCATTCCAAAAAAAAAGAACCTCGATAAAAAGCAGGATATGAAGCCTAATACCATTGATTACGCCGAATTAAGCGGAATACAACGGCGTAAATATGTTTTGTGGCACAGCGGAGGCAGGACGGACGAGAATATATACGCATGGTTTTCCATACTTTTTTTATACGGACTGGAAAGGCGGGTGCTGGTGGACAGCCTCCGCGGTATCGTAAAACGGGACGAACTCGTCCAAATACGTAACGAGGCGGCGCGCATTATTGCGCTGTACGGCGGCAAAAGCGCGGAAATCAGGCGTACCTATTCAACCTTTCTGGCCTACCTTGAAATTGAATGCGGGGACCGTAAATTATACGATATTCCGTTTCCGTATTTTGAATGTAAAACATACAGGGAAACCGATGTTTTTACGGCATACATAAATACGGCCTTGTCCCAGTGCATGGAATACGCCGTACCGGTGAACGCCGAACTTGCATACGGCTGGTATATTCTTTTATGCGATGCAGGCAAAAACAGCCCGGCTTCCACTTGCGGGGATGTATTCAAGGATCTTTTTGTTATACGCTACGGCGAAATGTACGGAAAAGGTTTTTTGATAAAGAAAAACAAAACATCCGTTGCGACAGCGGAAGAATTTTGTTACAAGCCTGAATGTGACAGTCTACAGAATACCCCGGCTTCCCGGCTGTACTACAGGGCGGTCGTTTCCGATCAAAAGGCTTACAGGTATAAACTGGAAGAAATTGCACTGCACTGCATGGATGAAATTGCCCCCTATCTGCGCATGGTAAAAAAATCCGGCTCAGAGGCCGAAAACATTTTTTTGCTGCCGTCCGCGCTTTGGAGTCGGGAAGATGCGGCGGCATTGCGGCGTTTTACGGAGGGACTGGGCGAAGGTATGTTTTTTATCTCTCTCAGCCAATTTAAAAAAGTGTTTTTCAGGACGGTTCCGTTTTCGCAGACTTCTTTTTTTGGCCTTGTCCGTGCGCTTGAAGTTGAAAATATAGCGATAGAACCTGATGTTTTATCATTTCCGGACCGGATGACCGACGTATTTTTGTTGCATAAGCTAAAAAATAAAATTCCTAAAATCCGTTTGGACTCTGATTATTTCTTTTCCACAGAAGTAATTGAATTATCAACTTCCGCATACAAGCTCTGTGTACCGCAGACAGAAGAATCATTTACATGGTATTATCCGATAAACCTGAAAGGCTATTTTCATGAGCGTCTTTCCGCTTATGTCCAACTGCTTATGCAGTATCCGCTGCCTTTGCAGCAGTGTATCAAACGGTTGACGAAATTTCACCCGAATGACAAAAAGTATATCACAAAACATATTCAGGAAGAAGTACTTAAAGATTACAATACAAGTTATGAGGCCATATCCGTAATTGAAAAACTGTACAAGGGCTTTGGATTTTCCGAAAAGGAATTGTACGGCGATATTCATGCCGGCAGCGCTACGCTTCCGGAGAAGAAAAAGGGTACGGTTAAACTTGACAAAAACAAAATCAAGCAGTTGAGGAAAGACAGCGATCATGTTTATAATATGCTTTCAGGCATTTTCAAGGATGATGACGCGGCGGAAACCGCCGTTATAAATGCCGAGGTCAAAACGGATTCAAAGCGGGCGGGCAGCGGCTATTTTAACGAGGCCCAAACGCTGTTTCTGAAAACCATCCTTTCGCGTCCGGAATGGCGACGGGAGGAACTGGCCGAAGACGCGAAGCGGCATAGCCTGATGCTTGACGGGTTTATTGAAATGGTAAACGAAGTGGCCTATAATGCATTTGATGACGCGCTTATTGAAGGCGATGAAATTATAACAATAAATACGGATATTGCCGTGATGATGACGGAGAGATTATAAAGATGGCGGAAACAATCAGAATAAAAGACAGGGACGCTGTAATACAATCACTTAGGGCCGGCGTGGTTCCGCGCACCGCACAGCATTTGATACAGGTTGGACGAAAACTTGAAATCGAAGCGATGCTTCAGGATATTAACCGCATAATTGACGGCGGTTCTTCCATACGTTTTGTAATTGGCGAATACGGCGCCGGTAAAACTTTTTTTCTGAACCTTGTACGTTCCATCGCGATGGAAAAAGGAATAGTATGTGCCAACGCCGATCTGACGCCGGACAAACGGCTGCACGCTACAGGCGGTTATGCCAAGTCTCTATATATGGAATTGATGCGCAACCTTTCGACACGGACAAAACCGGAAGGCGGCGCGATGACAAACGTTGTTGAACGTTTTATAACCGCGGCGCACAGCGAGGCAAAAGATTCGGATGAGACCGTTTCGGCTGTGATACAGAATAAACTTGCAAAACTTACCGAACTCGTAAACGGCTACGATTTTGCCGAAGTGATAAACGCCTACTGGGTGGCTTACGACAAAGGAGATGACACGCGCAAACAGGATGCGGTGCGCTGGCTGCGCGGGGAATTTTCTACAAAGACGGATGCCCGCAAGTCGCTCGGCGTGCGCACAATTATAGACGATTCGACGTGGTACGATCAGCTTAAACTGTTTGCCCGTTTTGTGCGGCTTGCCGGCTATTCCGGCTTTGTTGTCTGCCTTGACGAAATGGTCAATATCTACAAGTTGTCAAACCCAAAGGCCCGCAATTCCAACTACGAACAGATACTACGCATCGTGAACGACACCTTGCAGGGCAGCGCGGGCGGGCTTGGTTTTCTCATGGGCGGTACTCCGGAATTCCAGCTTGATACACGGCGCGGCATGTTCAGCTATGACGCGCTCCGGCGCAGACTGGGCGAGAATGCCTTTGCCAAACAGCACGGCCTTGTCGATTTTTCGGGCCCCGTTATACGCCTCTCCAGCCTTAGTCAGGAAGACTTTTACGTTTTGCTGGACAAGATACGCCTTGTGTACGCCTATGGCGACGAGGCAAAAACGCTGCTGCCCCGGAGCGCGATTGAAGCATTCATGAAACACTGCGCCAAACGGCTCGGCAATGAATACTTCAGGACGCCGGGAACTACGATAACGTCTTTTATCAACCTGCTCGCGGTTCTTGAACAGAACGCCGGATCGGACTGGAAAAATCTACTTGGCAAGGTTGAATTCAAAAAAGACGAGGGCGGGGCGCGCGACAGGCTGTCGCCGGATGATGATTTGGTCGCGTGCTAGATGGACGGCGATGAAAATCCCGAATCAAAATCATTCGCCCTGCTTGACGAACGCATACGGCGCTGGATCTGGCGGAATGAATGGACGGAACTTCGTGAGGTTCAGGAACGCGCAATTCCGCTGATAATAAAACAGAAATCAGATGTGCTGCTTGCCTCCGCGACGGCAAGCGGTAAAACAGAAGCGGCCTTCCTGCCTATCCTGACACGACAGCTTGGCTTGCCCGGCATGGGGCTTACAATTTACATCAGCCCCCTTAGCGCCCTTATAAACGATCAGTTCGGGCGGCTCCGCGATCTGTGTAAAAACCTGATGATACCCGTTCACCCCTGGCACGGCGGAATCTCCGCTTCGGTAAAGAAACATTTTTTTGAAAAACCGGAAGGCGTTATCCTGATCACGCCGGAATCGCTGGAGGCGCTCTTTTGTAACCACGGTTTTGAAATTCCGCGCCTCTTTTCCGGCATACAGTATATAGTGGTAGACGAGCTGCACTCATTCATCGGGAATGAGCGCGGAAAGCAGGTTCAGGCGCTGCTACACCTGATAGACCTGAGAACTCAAAAAAAAGTTATCCGCATAGGCCTGTCGGCCACTTTGGGCGACATGAAACTTGCCGCCGCCTTCCTGTCCGGTTTCGGCGTGCACAAGAGACACTGCGAAATTGTCGAGGCTGCCGGCGGCGTGTCCGGAAACGGGAAAATAAGAATCTTGCTCAAGGGTGTGTGCGAAAGTTTAAGCGCCATCCCGAAAGCGGCTGACGATTCCGCCGTACCGGATACGGAAACTGCTTTCAGCGCGGCGCACGAAATTGCCGAACATCTTTTTCAAAAATTACTGAACGGTAACAACCTGATTTTTCCGAACGCGCGGAGCAAGGTTGAATACTACACGCATATTCTGTCCGGTTTTTGCGAAGAAGCCGGCATAGCGAATCAGTTCTACGCCCACCACGGGAATCTGTCAAAAGAGATTCGGGGCGAGGCGGAGGATGCTTTAAAGTCCCGTGAGCAGGGCGCAACCGTGATCTGTACAAACACGCTTGAGCTTGGAATCGACATAGGCTATGTGCAGACGGTCGTGCAGATCGAATCGCCCCCCTCGGTCGCAAGCCTCCGTCAACGCGCGGGCCGTTCCGGGCGGAGGCCCGGCGAGGCGCAGGCCCTCCGCGCCTTTACAATCGAAGAGCCGCTTAACAGGGAAGCTCATATTTTTTCGCGCCTTAGGGAAAGCACATTTCAGATGTGCGCCTGTATAACGCTGCTGCTGGAAGGCTGGTGCGAAGCGCCCCGCCCTGCCGGCCTCCACCTTTCAACGCTGACGCAGCAAGTTCTGGCGCTGATTGCCGAGCGGGGCGGCGTCTTTCTCGACACGGCCTACGACGAGCTTTGCGAAAGCGGCCCCTTCTCCGCGGTCTCCGACGACGAATTTACGGAACTGGTACAGGGCCTTGTGAACCGCAAACTTGTGGAACAGGATCGGAACGGCCTCCTCCTTTTTACGGAAAAGGGTGAGCGCATGGCGGGGCATTTTTCGTTTTACGCCGCGTTCTCGTCCGAAAACGAGTACCGCATCGTGAGCGGCGAAAAAACTTTGGGGACGCTGCCGGTAAATTCAAGCCTACAGGTAAATGACTTTATCATATTTGCCGGAAAAAGCTGGCGGATAAAAAGCATCAACAATTCGAGCCGCACGATAGAAGTAACGTTTTACGGAAAGGGAAGGCCGCCGGTTTTTACCGGTAGCGGTTTTTGCATAGACCCTGCCGTACGAAAACGTATGCGCGAGCTTTACGAGTCCGGCGCTACGCCGCCTTTCGCCGACGAAAAAATAAAAGAATTTTTGAATGAAGGCCGCGAACAGTACGCCCGCCACAATTTGTCAGAAAACAGCATAATCGAACAGGGCCGCGACACGGTTATACTTACATGGCTTGGCGACAGGGCGAACCATACCTTGCAATTACTGCTAAAACGCCACGATATTACAGCGTACACAGGCGGGCTTGGACTCACCGTACCCGGAAAATCTTGCGGCGAACTTGTCGAGACGCTTGACAGGATAAAACGGGAACCGCGTCCGTCCCTGCAAAAAGCTCTGGCCAAGTCGGAAAATTTACGGGTTGAAAAATGGGATTGGGCGCTGCCGCGTGAATTGCTTATAAAAAACTATGCCAGCCTCTACCTCGCGTTTGGCGAAGCGGAGGACTGGCTAAACAGTAATGTTTGAAAGATCAAAAACCGTTTATGTACCGGTTTAATACAGTGCGTTACGCAGGTAAACAAGGTTCTGCGTCATCAAATCGTAGTAACCCGTCCCACTGTCAAAATCGCGTTTTGTAATGTTGTGAACCGCGTGAAGCAGTGACTTCTTTGCGCCCGTCTCCTCGGCAATGGCATCCGCGATGTTTTCGTTGGAAAGCTCTATGTGGAACACGACCGGTATTTTTTCGTCACGCACCTTGTCTATCAAAAACGCGATTGTAGCGGGGCTGCAATCCGTCTCGGTGGAGCATCCGGGAAACGCCGCGTAGTAATCCAAGCCGTAAGCATCCGCAAAGTAGCGGAACGGGAACCGGTCACCAAACACGATCGTTTTGCGTTTCGCGCCGTCCACCAGGTCCTTGAATTCCCCGTCCAGTTTTCGCAGTTTCTCAATGTAGGCCACCGTGTTCTTTTCGTATTCCGCCGCGTTCGCCGCGTCCAGGCTTTCCAGCGTGTCCGCGATCTTCCTTACGATTAACTCCGCGTTCCTAGGCGAGGTCCAAACATGTTCATCGTACTCCGTTTCCGCTTCTTCCTCACCGCCGTCCTCTTCTTCCTCCTGCATACCCTCGACGATTTCTTCCTCAACCACATCAACGGCATCCATCAGCCTTATGGTGATCATGTTGGTATCCATCGAGTCCAAAATCCTGTCCACCCATGCATCCGATTCGCCGCCGACATAGATAAAAATATCGCTGTTTTGAATCGTAATGATGTCGCGGGGCGACGGTTCAAACGAGTGGCTCTCCGCGCCCGGCGGCAGCAGCATGGTCAGATTCACATTGTCCCCGGCGATTTCACGCGCAAAATCGTAAGCCGGAAAAATCGTAGTGACGACAGCCGGCTTGCCGTCAGCTTTGACGGCTTTTTTCCCTGACGCAAATACGCTTACAGCAGCGCATATCAACAAACAAATAAATAAAAATCTTTTCACAATAAACTCCTATGGTACGGACTTTTCCCAAAGTCCGCTTTTTGATATAAATACAAATGCCGGCTTTCCAAAAACTTTCTAGTTTTTGGAAAGCCCTGACTATCTACAGCTCGTGGCGGAAGCAGCCTGCCCCCCCCCCCCCCCGGAATCACCTGTTCAGCCGGACCTTCAGTTTAACGCCTGTCTGTATGCCCTTGTAAAAGGCCGTCCGACTGGAAACAAAAAAAACGGCCCCCCCGGCGCCCGTGCAGGCGGAGGCCTGCACGGGCGCGTCCTGCGCGAGTTGCAGGCGCAAACATAGGGCGCAGTCGCACCCGCATTCGCAGGCTGTACAGGCCGCAAAAAAATTTTCCGCCTCCAGAGACACCACGCAAAAACAAAGGCAGGCCGTAAGGGCGATTAAAAAAACTGTTTTTTGCCTAAACATTGTACCGGACCGGATCAAAATGCCGCGCTCTTCCGGCATTTTTCACACTTGCCGTAAAATACGGTTTTAAGCATATCGAGCTGAAAATCATGGCTCGAAAGAAGGTGACTTTCTATTTCGTCAAGCAGCTCGCAGTCCAGATGTATCAGTACGCCGCAGTCCTCGCACAAAAGATGAAAGTGGCCGCCGCATTTTGCCGCGTCGCTTATGTACTGGTAACAGGCGCTTGCCCCGCCGGTGATCGCGTACTTTCGTATCTTTCCATCCGCCGCAAGTTTTTCAAGATGACGGTATATGGTAGACATCCCTACAAGGACGCCATCGTCTTCAAAGTGCCGCATGATCTGATTCGCGGTAACATGGGCGCCGCCCAGCGAGCTCATGTACTCCAGCACCTGCCGCCTCTGCCGCGTGTTATAGTTTTCCGGTCTTTCCATAAACAGAATATTAACAGGGCGGCCCGCCAATGTCAATATGAAAATGAAAGTTGTTTTCATATTGCAGGCAAAAAGATTCGGCTGCGGGACGCTGTGTTAAAGCCGCCGGCAACGAAGACCTTGGGGGCCACTTTTCATAACCGTGTTTCTTTACTATCCTAAGCTAAGTTTACGGGCCTTTTGATCACTGCCGTCCGTCCGGTCCAAGCCTTGGCTTGGGAACGGGCGGGTGCCGGCGCATCCGTACACGAATCGAAATCACGATGAATGGAGGCTGTGGATGGATAAATACCTTTCCTACTGTTTTCTCTACGATGATCCTGAGGACCTGCGCTGCGACTTTGAGATCGCCACCGACGAGCTTGCCAGCATGATAGGTTTGCTGCGTTCCCTAATCAAGGATGAAAACCTGCGTTCCGATCTTACCAGGCTGAATGAACTCATGTACCATATCAACCCGTCGCTACGGACCAAGGTGGCGGTAAGCGCGGAGGAACTGGACTGGGTTGCGGGCAAGGTAACGGAAATGCAGGCGGAGGTAAGGGAAAGTTTTGACAGGACCGCGCCTTCGCACGGAAAAACCCCGCGCTTTGTGGTTCCCCAGGGATGCACCGCCGCCGCCTACAGCCATATAATACGGAACAAGTGTAAATCCCTTGTGCGGCTTTTGTACCGCCACAAAGAACAGGGGAACAGTGTCCGGGACATCCTCTTTGATTTTATCAATATATATTCCGGATACTTTTACACCCTTGCGCTTAAGCTAAACCAGGACGAAGGTGTAGGGGAGATCGAATTCAAAAGCCGGGTATATACATGAAGCCGCGACCCCCCCCCCCGCTTACGGCATCAGCATCGTGAAGACCAGCCCGAACAGGGCGACGGTTTCGCAGAGGCCGAGTATCAGCATATAGTTGCCGAAGCCCTGACCCGTTTCGACGTAAGCGTCGCAGGCAGCGCCTCCGGCGGCACCCTGCGCGAAGGCCGAAAAGCCAATGCCGAGCCCGGCAAATAAACCAATACCCAGAATCTCGGAAACATTCAAATCCTGCGTAGCAAACAGCGCCTGCATCAGAATGAAGCCATAGATAGTCTGTGTGAGCGGCGCGCCCGCGAAGGCGACCAAAATAAAAGGCAACGGCTTATTCCGCACGAGGCATTTTTTCCATGCGCCTATGGCAACGCCGCCTGCTATACCGGCTCCAACGGCGGACCCGATTGCGGCAAGACCCAAACAAGCCCCTAGTCCAATTTGACCAAAAAACCCGGCATCCATATAGTTCTCCTTAAATACTTTTCTTTTGCCATTCTTTGCCTCCTGGCATAAAGAATTTTTGTTTACCGCCCATACGGGCAAGTTTTACAAACAGAGGTTAATATTGGGAATTCATTCCGAAAGATGATTTCTTTCTAACAAAATCATTTTTTCCTTCGTGGAAAATTTCAACAAGAAATGAGGTAAATCAGCGTTCCTTCGTGGAACCTAAGGATTATAGAGGGGCCGGCTTCATGCCGGTTAATATGCCATAAGTTTATTTGATTTTAATCTGCATAGCAGGCCTCCAATTTCCATGAAAACCGCATACTCGCCTCACGGCGGGGCAATAGCAGTTTTCCGTCTTTTTTAAACAGGCGGCTCTCAAGGTACTCGATGAGTATTTCGCGCTGCCTGTCGTTTATCACATCGTAACGGCTGGCAAACTGTGAAAACACTTCTTCAAAAGTCTCGTAGACGATTTCGGTATCTAACCGGAGTACGCGGATGTCAGGGTATATGCCCATCGAATACAGCACGTTGAACAACACATCGCTTTGCGGACAGGGATGGTACTCCCGTCCGTGCAACAGGGGCCAGAGTTCTATCGTATGCCTGTCCCATGACTGGAGACCGGCGTGCCAGAATATTACGATTTCACGGCTTGTAACGGACAGCATTTTTACGATACTTGCGCGAATATCCCTCATGCCGAGTGAAAACGACGCGAAAGACAGTTCGTAAGGCGGCGACAGGTCACTGGCCGGGATAACGTCATCCCATTTTTTGTTTACAAGGCGTATATTGTTTATTTTGGCGGCTTCTATCTGTTTATTGAGTATCAGCGCCATGCCCAAGGCCGGCTCGACTGCGCTTACATGGGCGCATAGCGCGGAAAGCGGAACGGCTATGTTTCCCGGTCCCGCGCCTATGTCAAGAACGCGCCAATCCGGTTTTACCAAAGAACAGATGTCGTCAACGCGCTTCCGTGAAACAGGGCGGCTTTGCGCCATATCCAAATACTCCCAAGCGGAGGCCCCGTCTTCCCATGCTTGCCAACATTCACGCCCCCAGCCCGATTCGATACAGAGCCGTTGTTTTTCGATCCAAACCGAATTCCGGTCTATCGTTTCCGGGAGCGGGTCCTGATCCGTTTTCGCCTCATCCTGAGTCTGTTCGCAGGACGAGCATACATAAATACTATTCATCCATGAACCTCAAATATTGATTACTGTTTTACCAGAACCCGATTTCCGTCATGGACAACAGGAAGGTATACCGCACGACTTCAGCCATGCTTTTATCATGCTATACGATACAAAAAGTATAGTCAAGCAACAAAGTAAGAAAGAGGTACGCCTGCGCGTACCTCTTTTGGGGGTTCCCTTACGCCATCAGCATGGAGAAAACCATCACAAACAGCGCGACGGTTTCGCAGAGACCGAGTATAAGCATATAGTTACCAAAGCCCTGGTTCGTTTCGGCGTAAGCGTCGCAGGCAGCGGCTCCGGCGGAACCCTG
>JAITKQ010000006.1 GCA_031278295.1 Spirochaetaceae bacterium
GGGGAAACGGCGGTTTTTGCCGTTCTCCCTGATAAAAGACGAATTCCGGTGAGGGTTTGTGTCAAGCGGAAGGAGCAGGAAGCGTGTGAGCAATCCCGGAAAAAACTGGAGTAACGGGCATCCCGCAAAGGCAACAAGCTGCAGGAAAAGACTGCGGCATTCAACGCATTCATCGTGGCCGTCACCTCGCTTCCGCATTCGGTTAGCGCTGATGAAGTCCTTGAAACATACCGCTTGAGCCGGCGGGTTGAGATCCGTTTCAAGAGACGGAACTCCATCCCCGGCTCAGACGATGTGCCTAAGAGAAATCCGGCGGCTTCGGAGGCGCGGCTGAACGGCAAGATAATGGCAGCTTTGTTAATCGAAGCCTTCATGGCGAAGACTTCTTTTTCCCCAGTAACCGGATCGAATACCCGTCGCAGTATATGGCGTGAAACGGCGTTCGTTCATTTGATGTTGAGGGCGAATCCGGGTTTACAGATACTTGAAGATTATCAGCGCATAGCGGAACGTCTTGAATGTGAAAAACGGAAGCGGGGAATACGGTACGATTGCTATGCCTGTTAAATTAGTGCGTATGGGTTTAATACCCGCGAATCAATTTAGGCTGTGAAGGGGGATGCCGTGTACAAACTTGAAAAAATCGTTTTAAACTCGCTGGAAGCCGCCGCCGTCAAAGCGGAAGATACCCTACTTGCCGCCGTCTCTGGCGGGGCCGATTCGACGGCCTTGCTCGCCGCCCTTGCCGCCCTGCGCGGCAAGGGCGGCAAGGGCGGCTGCCCCGGCTTCCACCTATCCGCGCTACACGTTGACCACGCCCTGCGCGGGGACGAAAGCCGCGCGGACGCCGCGGCTGTGCTTGAGCTTTGCGAGAGTCTTGAGGTACCGTGCCGTGTCGTTACGGCGGCCGGCGGGCTACTGGAACGGGAGGCGCGGCGCGGCGGGCGGGGCGTCGAGGCCGCCGCGCGTGACTTCCGTCACGCGGCGCTTAGGGCTGAGGCTGAGCGGCTTGACGCACGTTTCGTACTGATCGCCCATTCACGTAACGATATGCTTGAAAATACGCTGCTCCGCATACTTCGCGGGGCCGGTCCTGCCGGACTCGCCGCGATGCCGGAACGGAGCGGGCGCATACTGCGCCCGCTCATAGGGCTGGAGCGCGGCGAAATACGCGCCTACCTGCGGGAACGCTGCCTTGCCTGGCGCGAGGATTCGTCCAACAGTGACGAGCGCTACCTGCGTAACCGTGTCCGCCGCCGACTTGTCCCGCTGCTTGACGAACATTTTCCTGGCTGGGGCAAGGCGCTCGCCGCGCTGGCGGAAACCCAGTCGCTTACCGCCGAATTTCTGGAAGAGGAGGCGGCCCACCGTATAGAATGGGACGAGGAGGCGGACGGAAAACTAAGCTGCGCCCTGTCCCGCTTTGCGGCGGAGAGCCGCATGATTCGTGAGGAGGCGCTATTTCTGGCTTATGACCGAATCAATTCACAGGATAAGGAACCCGGCGGCAACGGCGCGGACGAGACGCCTCCACGGGCCGCCCTACCCCGCCGCACCGCGCTCCGCGCTCTTTCCGGCAAAATCGTAGACGGCCAAACGCGCCTGCCCTCCCAAAGCCTCGGCGGCATCAGCGTCGAGGCAGCCAAGGGCAGGATCACCGTTACGGCCCCCGGTCAAAGGCCGCTGGAAGAATGCGCCTCGATCCTGATCGACAGGCCCGGCCTGTACAGGTTCAAAAATTTTTCGATAGAATGTATCGTGACGGACGGCCCCTCCGGAAGCCGTCGTTTCATCGTGCGTGAGCTAAAGCGGTAACTTTAGCGCCCGTCTGCGGGGAAATTACCTGCACAGGCAGCCCCACGGCGCTTGTCGGTAAACGGTGACCGGACGGCTTTACTACGTTTTGGCCGCCCGACCAGGCGAAATTCCCGTGGATGACGAATCCCGCCGCGTACGTAAACCCGCCGGCGGTCTAAGACATGTCTTAATAAATGCCGATAAAAAGACATAATTCTATGTGTTTCGGTGCGTTTTTTACGGGGACAAGCCGGCCAAATGCCGCTCACTCGTTGATCAGGCATAGGGCATCGCTTTTGACGTTTGCGCTGCTGTTTTTCATGGGTTCCGTTACCGTACTCGCGGGCGGCGGGAACCAGGCGGACCGGGAGCTGGCAACGGCGGACAATATGATAAAAAATAAAAATTATACGGGGGCGATTCAATTTTTAACGGAATTCGCCCGCAAGAATCCTGATATGTTTGATCAGGTACAGGTAAGGCTGCGCGATATTATGCTACACATGGGGGACTTCACAACGGTAGCGAATCAACTTTTGGACATTGTCTCCACCAACCCGGAAAACATAGATACGATACTGCAAATAAGTCGTGAACTTACCGCGATGAACGCGGCCCGCCAGTCGGATACGGAACTGTTCATAACCAACATAGAAGAGATTGCGCGGTTTACGGTAAACAGGCGCGAGCTTGACCGTATTTTGCGGGAAGCGCGGGAATTACTGGACAGGAAGGAATACCTGGCCGCGCTAGAAAAGTACCGGAGCGGCTTTGGCCTGTACCAGGAACAGATGTTCCGTTCCAACTACGGGTATACCGTGAATACGGCTACACGGAATTTTCTGCAAACAATTGAAAATTTTATAGAGTCCGCCGGTCCCATAATCGCCATATTCAACAACATGCAGGCGAATATCCGTCTGTTGGGGGGCAATACGGCCAGCGCAGGCGCGCTGGTTACGACTTATGAAAACATAAGTCCTGACCTGGGCAGGCTGACGGCGGCCAAATCAATGGTCACGGAAGCCCTGAACTATTTTGAGGCGCAGGCTACCATAAGCGAGGCGGCGGAGATCAAGGCGGAGGGGCGTTTTTTCTTTCCGGTCATATCTGTACTCCTGCGGGGACGGAGTGGCGAAGCGATTCGGGAAGGGACCCTGGGAACAATAGACGCGATCTGGAATACAGTGGCGGAACCTTTGGGAAACAGTTTTAACGAGACATCGGACGCTTTTTTTTCGCAGGCGATAGCCGCGTTTAACGATGAAAATTTTAACGGTACACTCAATATCCTAAACCGTATGTCCGTTTTTAACAGGACTTCCCTCGCGTTCATCGACGGTTGCGGCGCTTTTGCCGGGCCGGACGGAACTTTGCAGGAGATCATGGGCAGGAATGTCGCCGACTCCAGGGCGCAGGATTTTCTTGGAATCGAGGGGCTTGAGCAGGCGGCCCTATACCTTGGCAGGGCCTGTGAGGAGGCCGGACCGCAACAAACCGGACAGGCCGTTTCGGACGGCGAAAATGTTCTTGCCTCATGGTCCTCCGGCATCACGACCGAGGATGAGGCGCTTTCGATTATGCTCGCGCGGCGTAACGATTATCAAAAATACACCGAGGCTGTCGAGGGTATTTTGACGGAGTTGGACGCCCGCGCCGAAATTTTCAGGGCCGCTATACCCGAACAGCCCGGCGACACGGCGGATGGGGTGGATAATCGTTACGGTACCCGTTACTTTGACGAAACCCGCGCCGCCCTGCTCAATTTACGCAACAAGTTTGTTGATGTGGAAGTACAAACGGCCGCGATCCAGTACACAATCTCAAACGACAGCCTGGAACAGGAACTGCCCGGCCTTGAGGATCGTCTTGAGCAGGTAAAGCAGCTGCTTGCGGGCCTTCCGCTTAAACTGGAAGACGGTACGGAGATAAACGCGCTATACCCGCATGAAGCGGCGCTCATTGCCGCCGGCATCGACAGCGAAGTCCAAGTCCGGATCGAGCAGGCACGCCGGCTTTTGGAACAGTATCAAAATGAAAGCGCCGTAATCGCCGCAAGCGGCAGGATCGGCGCACTGGCTTTGGAGGCGCGTTCCATCGCCTCAAGGCTTGGCGATTTACAGGCCGATAACGGGATTCTAGGCTCCACCGCCGTAGCGCGAGAGACGCAGGCGCAAAACCTGCTGCGCGATGGAAAGGAATCCCTTGCCGCCGCACAGCGTTCGCTTGAACGCAACAACTTTGATACGGCGCGGGACGAGGCGGAACGGACTCTGTCCGCTTACTCCAATTCCCTTGCGATACAGGAATCGGCCGCCGTTCGCGCTGAACTTGACGACCTGATCAACCCCCTGATAGCCGAGATCGCCCATCAAAAGTACGAGTACACCGTTATGGCAGTACGGGACCTCGTCAACGACGCGCGGGATGAATACTTCGCCGGAAACTTTGAAGGGGCGGAAGAAACGCTTACCCGCGCGGAAACCGAATGGGCCGTCGTAAGCAGCGATCCGGAAACCGAGGTGTCGTACTGGCTTACGCTGGTTCGGGGCGCTTTGTTTATGCGCGGCGGCAGGACGATAGCGCCGACCGCGCCGCTCTACCCGGAAATGAGCCAACTCCTTTCCAGCGCGCAAAAAAATTACGATGAGGGGCTGCGCCTGATCAACAGCAACCAGCGGGAAGACGGCATGCAAATGTTTGCCTCCGCGATGCGGCAGACTCAAGAGGTGCGCCTGATTTTCCCCGTGAATCAGGATGCCGGCATTCTCGAACTGCGAATCGATCAGATTGTAGACCCTGAGTCCTTCAACCGGAATTTTACCCAGCGCTTTCAGGTGGCTGTAGAGGGCAGCAGGCGCGGTTCCATGGAAGCGTTTGCGGACCTCCAGAATCTGGCGTACATAAACCCCCGCTACCCCGGTATAAACGCCGCCCTGGTTCAGGCCGAAATTGATATGGGTATGCGGCCCGCGCCGCCTGACTCAAGCAGGATTACCCGCAGCAACGAGCTTGCTTCCGCCGCGCAACGTATGTTTGCGGCGAATGTCCGGTCACAGTACCAGTTAGTTCTGGAAAACGTAAACGAGGCCTTGAGGCTTAACCCGAACAACACGTTTGCGATGCAGCTTAAAGACAGGGTTCAGATCGCGATGGGCGGCACCCAGTCCATCGACAGATACACGGAACAGGAGTACATACGCGCCGTGCGGGAATTCCAAAACGGCAACAACTTACTGGCCCTGTCCATCATCCAGCGCCTGCTACAACGTCCCGAAAACCGGAATTCCGTCCGTCTTAACGAATTATTGCAAAGAATCCAGTCGAGTATGTAAGCGGCAAGTCTCCCGGCACTTTGCGCCTCTCCCTGAGAGAAGCGCTTTCTATACAGGAGGGGGAGCACAGGCTCGTAAAATTCCACCTTCCCGCACGATACGGGACAAGCTCTACGCGGCTCCCCCTAATTCCAGCCGCCGCTTTGCGGCGTCTTCCATTACCCCCACTACCGATCCGGCCCTTCCGGGCGAAGCGGGCGTACAGGCCGCCCGGCGCTTGCGGGTTTTACCTGCGGACAGGTTTTACCTGCGTACTCTAATTGCGGAAACTGTGGATGGGAGCGGGGATGCGCCCGCCACGTGCGATGAAGGCGGCGCTGCCCGAAGGGTTGAGCGGCATCACGGGCGCTCCGCCGAGGAGTCCGCCGAACTCGACCCAGTCGCCCGCCTTCCTGCCGGGAACAGGGATAAGCCGGACGGCGGTGGTTTTGTTGTTCACCATTCCGATTGCCATTTCGTCCGCTATGATTGCCGAAATGGTGTCCGCGTCAGCGTCGCCCGGCACAACCGCCATGTCGATGCCGACTGAACAGACGGAAGTCATGGCCTCCAGCTTGTCTATACTGATGCTGCCGGCATTTACGGCCGCGATCATCCCCTCGTCTTCCGAGATTGGGATAAAAGCGCCGGAAAAGCCGCCTACGTGGGTTGAAGCCATCACGCCGCCTTTTTTGACCATATCTGTAAGCATCGCGAGGGCCGCCGTCGAGCCGTGCGCCCCCGCGTGGGAGAGGCCCATCTCCTCAAGGATGCGGGCAACGGAATCGCCGACCGCGGGAGTCGGCGCAAGCGAAAGGTCAAGGATGCCGAATGGTATGCCGAGCCGTTTCGCCGCTTCCCGTCCGACAAGCTGCCCCATCCGCGTTATCTTGAACGATGTTTTTTTTATCACATCGGCAAGCTCGTCGAATCTCATGGAACGGCAGTTTTCCATCACGGACTTGATCACGCCGGGCCCGGAAACCCCGACATTCAGGCAGCTTTCCGCCTCGCCCGGACCGTGGAAAGCGCCCGCCATGAACGGGTTGTCCTCCGGCGCGTTGCAAAAAACAACAAGTTTGGCGCAGCCGAGCGCGTTTTGCGATGCGGTCTTTTCCGCCGTCCGTTTTATGATCTTTCCCATCAGAGCCACCGCGTCCATGTTTATGCCGGACCTGGAGCTTGCCGCGTTCACGGACGCGCAGACCCTCACTGTACTTGAAAGCGCTTCCGGTATGGAGTTGATAAGGCGGCTGTCGCCTGTGGTAAAACCCTTCTGCACCAGGGCCGAAAAACCTCCGATAAAGTCAATGCCCAGCACCCCCGCGCATTCGTCCAGCGTTTGCGCGTAGGGCGTGTAATCCGTATCCTCCGATGAGGCGGCTACAAGAGCTATAGGGGTTACCGCGATACGCTTGTTTATGATGGGGATGCCGAATTCATTTTCAATATCGTCCCCCGTCTGCGAAAGTTTGGCGGCGGTACGCAGGATTTTTTCTTTTATGCGCGCCCTTGTCGACTCGCCGCTTCCCGTAGCGCAGTCCAAAAGCGATATACCGAGTGTGATGCAGCGTATGTCGAGGTTATGCCGCATAAACATATCCAGGGTTTCCGTAATTTCTTTCGTAGTGAATAACATGTTTATTTCCTAGATTCTGTGCATCTCGCTGAAAACTTTTTCATGCATCATGCTGATCGAAACATTCATCGAATTTCCAATCACGGACAGATCATGTTTCAGGGCTTCAAGCGTACCTGTGTATTTGGAAAAGTCAACCATCATCAGCATTATAAAATTTCCGGACAGGATGGTCTGGTTTATGTCTTCGATGTTGATGTTGTGTTCAGCAAGAAATGAACATACCTTTGCGATAATACCGACATGATCCGTGCCTACAACGGTGATGATGGCGTTGTTGGAATTCTTTTCCGAAAAATCATGCATAAAGCGTCTCCTTAACCATTGGATTCATTGTCCGTTACTGTAGGCTTTTCGCCGGACACCTGCCGCGAGGCGCTCCCCGCTATCGGATTCTTGTGCTCAATATGATGTTCCGTCAAAAACAGGTCGAGTACGGTAAGAAAAAGTATTACCGCCATGGGCCCCAGTATGATTCCGTTAAAGCCATAGGCGCTTACGCCGCCCATAATCGCGAAGAAAATAATAAGCGGGTGCAGTTGTATGCGATCCTGTAGGAAAAGAGGGCGGAAAATATTGTCAAGCAGCGAAATGAATACCCCGGAGAAAATCAGGAATAAAACGCCGCGAACGGGTTCACCCGACAGAATTATCGATACGCCTATGGGCAGCCAGATGATCGCGCCGCCAAACATCGGAATAAACACGCAGATAAAGGTGAGGCAGGCAAACACCATAGCGCCGTGTATACGGAATATGACAAATATTATATAGGCAAGCACGGCCTGGACAATGGCAACCATGATGTAGCCCAAAAACAAATTCTTGATGATGTCCATGAATTTTTTTACCAACGTTGCCAGGTATTCTTCTTTTATGGGAAAGTTGTTCAGCACAAGGGAGGAAAGGTACGCGCCGTCCAGGTAAAAGAAAAACAGGCAAAAAAGCATGAATACAAGGCTCAGCAAAAAGCCGCTTATATTCAGGGCTATGCTTTTTGAAAAATTCAGTATGTTGTCAATCCCGCTGTTTAGCAATGAAAGTAGACGCTGCTGAATCTCGGCGGCGCTTATTTTTACCTGATCCGCCGATATTTCCGAAATAAATTCCGAAAATCTCTCCAGCACCTGCTGTAGCATGGCCGGATTTTCGTGGAAGGTACTGCGCGCGGTATTTACAAGTTCCATAATCTGATGCGTAACCTGCGATAAAACAAACAGTATCGGAATCAACACCAGTACGGCAGTACCAATCGAAAAAAGTCCGGCAAAAATACTTTTAATGAATTTGCCTTTTCGTTTTGAAAAATCAATATTCTTTGTTATGCGTTTGTGCAGTGGATTTATTATTACAAAAAGAAATATAGACCACAGTAAAATTGTAAAAAACGGCGCAAACAGCTTGCATACCAAAAGAAACAGCGCGACAAGTATCACGCCAAACACAAGATTTTGTATTGTTTTTGGATTTGGTTTTATTTTTATCGGTAATAATTCATTCATAATTCTTTAATTATCCTCCTCAGGGTTTTGCAAGGGCAAGAAAATATGAAAAACCGAGCCTTTTCCGGCTTCTGTTTGAATCTTTATTGTGCCATTATGCTCCTTTATGCGGGCACGCACAAGATCCAGACCCACCCCGCGGCCCGCGTATATACTTTCGCTTCCGGCCGTACTGAAACCGGGTATAAAAATCGCCTGGTAAATACGGTTTTTATCTTCGATTTTTTCATTCTTTTTGATCAGATGCATCTGTTCCGCGCGCTGTCTTATTCTTTCAAAATCAAGGCCTTTCCCGTCGTCACTCAGCTTTATATGAACCCTTTCATCCTCAAGTTTCACGGAAACGGTAACAAGTCCGCTCTCTTTTTTCCCGTTTTCCAGGCGTTCCTCCGGGCTTTCTATGCCGTGAAACACGGCGTTGCGGACAAGCTGGAGCAGTACTTCTTTTACAAGGCGTCTGGACACATTTTCAAGGGCATCTGTATCTATGTCACTGGTTCTGATGATTATTTTTTTGCCGGTGGCGGCCGCCGCCCGCTCCGCCGTGCGATTCAGGCTTTCGATCAAAATGCCGATCGCGCTTTTCTTTGCCCCGTCTATGCTGAAAGCTTTTATTTTTTCCACGCTTTTTTTGAAATTGTCTTTATCACCCATCACGCTTTCAATACGGACTGTCAGGCAGAGCATATCGTCAAAACCAACATCGGTCTTTGGTTGGAGGCTTTTTATGTATGATTCAATTTCGTGAAGTTTTTGGCTGTAGTTGTTAAGTCCCAGTATTATGGCATTTGCCTTTATCGCATGAATTGCCTGAAAGATTGTTGCAAGCGTATCCCTTGATGATATTCTTGAATTTTTAAGTATATTGTTGATAGTCTCGAATTCATACTCCGTATCTTCAATAAAATCGTTAAAGACCCCCGGATCTATCTGAAGCACTTCAAACAAGGTATTTATCTCTTCCTGATGCTTTACTTCTTCACGCTGGAACTGTTTTTTAAGCTCAACTTTGGCTGTAATATCTTCTATGTTACACATGATCACGGTTTCTCCGGAAACACGATCTATGGGGGCAAATGTACAATGCAGCGTTTTTGCCGGTCCGCCGCCATTGCGTATATAGTTTAATTCCTGAAGCGGATTTATGTCGTCCAGCATATCCGCGTCAAAACGCCGCTCGCGCACCATGTCAAAGAAATCGACTATGGTCGAAATTTCCGCGTTTGTAAGCGATGACTCCAATAATTCGGTAAATTTTATGCCGCTTAAATTACTTACGCCGAGTGTACCCTCCAGCGGGCGGGAATAATGATTCTGAATGATTAAATCTTTATCCATCAGAAACAGGCTTGTTTTAAGGCTATCCTTCATGATCGTAAATTCGTCCCGTTCCATTTTAAGCAGAGCGTTGAGACTTCTGAGTTTTTTCTCTTTTAAAACACGGACAACCTCGTATATATGGGACATGGTAAACAGCAAAATATAAACGGTTATAATGCGAAAAATTTTTTTCCCTGAATAGTGATATTCGGAAAAACGCGGAAAAAACAAAAAAAACAGGCTTAAAGCGAACACGAAAAGCGAAAAAATAAATCCAAGTTTTTTGCCGGCGGTAAAGTACGCCAAGGGCAGAATTACGAATACCCAAATAGCCGAAAAACCGTCGTCAAAACCCAAGCGCACGGATACAACAACATTGAACGCAAGCAGTGTCATCGGAATAAGCACGGGAGGGAAGAACTGTAGGTAGGTCCTGAGGCCCACGATTCCTATTGTGCTCATAACCGACAGTGATATAAGCGATATATATATTTCCGTGATCTTTTCTGTACGATCTTCCCGGTGAAGTAAGACCAGTAAATAGGCAAGCATCATGGAAGAAACGGCTATTAATACAATGTTGGCTATAATATGGTGCTTCTTCTGTCCTTCCCTCATAAATGCGGATCCGCTGTCTTCCGGAAACAGCCTGCTGATCCAACTTTCAAAATCAGGCATTTGTGCCGCGGTTAACCGATTCGATGGCTACGGCAAGAAAAAAAACATCGCCGTCAAATATAGAAAAAGGTATGCAGATGATACGGGCATTGGAGTGCGGCCACTGTATAGTATGGTCATTCCCGCGGACAACGGTAGGAAGGGAGATAACCAGCCTGAATTCCTGTTCAAAATCAAGTTTCAGGTTTCCCGATATAATGTTTATGATCTCGCCGATGCTGTCCAGCACTTCGTCGTCCACGCTGTCATGCGTTTTACCGGTCAAAATTTCGGTTAGTTTCAACGCAAGCGCTTTTTTCAAAGAAATTACAATCGCGCCGCTCGCGTCGCCTGTGATCCCGATTACGCCGGAAATATCCCAGTTGGGATAGGACATCTGGTTGGAAAAGTACGGCCTGCCGGCTTCAATTTCGGCGTTTATAAGTTCCTTGAATATGTTTTTACAAACATCTATAAACGACTGTATGTATTTTTCCATAACACCCCTACCCTGCTTGTTTTATTTGGTCTTCCCGATTTTTGAAAAATCAACTTTCATGATTTTTTCCCTGAAATTCTTCGAGTTTATCGGTTTGATAATATAATCCGTCGCACCGTATTTAAGCGCTTCAACCACACTATAACGCGCCGACTCGCTTGTTACCATGATTATCGGTAGTGTTTCATACTGCGGCATCGCCCGCACTTTTTTCAAAAAGTCTATGCCGGAAAGCTGAGGCATATTCCAGTCAAGCATAACCAGATGAATGGAATTCAATCCCAAAAGATGCAATGCCGTCATCCCGTTATCAGCTTCTATAAAATCACATTTGTAGCCAATCTCGTCAAAATGACTTTTTACGATGTTACGCATGATTTTTGAATCGTCCACAACAAGAACCGTCATATATTTGTATTCTCCTTGTTAATATGGTGAAAGGATTCCCAGCAGACGCTTTTTTTCTATGCTGCGCAGGAAGGATGCAAGCCGCGGCCCCTGCTCCTTGCCGATAAGCGCCTCGTAAGCCGCACGAAAAAGGGATTTTCCATCCATGTTCAGGCGCGCCGCCGCGTCGTAAATTGCCTGGGCACAGGCCTTGTCGCTATCAAACAGCTCTATTTTGGCTATCACACTGTCCCTAAGCTCGCGTACGGCGGCCGCATCCCTGTTATCCAATGCCGCCTTTTCACCCGGATCACGCAGCTTAAAACGGAATTCTTCGGGCGCGTATTTATTTATCCAGTTTAAGGCGCGGTCACAACGCGCCCTAAGTCCTGCCTCCTGCTCCGGTTTGACATCGCCCAGCCCGGCAATCACGGCGTCAACGCTGCCCTCCGCAATCTGTAGCAGGTTGCACAGGTGGCGGAACGGCGTCTGGTACGGCATCACCGCCGGGATATCCCCGACCTGCGAAAGCTCGTATATACGCCGCTCTTTCAGGTAGGTTTCCATGTTTTTTGCCGGCTCCGTCTTCCACGCGATTCGTTCCGTCCTGTCGTAATCCTCGTACAGTTTTATCACATCAAGGTCAAACGAGACGGTAAATTCGGTGTTCGGCCTTGTTCCGGCAAACATAAAACGTACCAGTTCCGGCGTGTAGATGCTCAGCAGGGTGGGCAGATCCACAACCTTGCCGGTGGAGCTGGACATCTTGCCGCCATAGCCCTTGATCCCGATAAAATCATAACGGAAGCTAACCGGCGCGTCGAAGCCGTACACCTCCTTGCAGACGAGTCTACTCGTGTCAAAAGACCCGCCCTGGCTGTGGTGATCCTTGCCGGCAGGTTCAAAATCGACCTTTTCATAGGCCCAGCGCATCGGCCAATCGACCCGCCAAACCAGTTTTACGCCTTTTGCCGTCCGTAAATCAGTTTTTTCCCTGTGCCCGCAAAGGTTGCAGTGGTATTCCAACTGCCATTCGCCGTCCCAGCCGTCAATATCAGTGTCATCACGGTTACATTCATCACAAAACACGCTAACGGGCCACCATTCGCCCTGAATTTTATGATCATCGTCCCGAAATTTGTCAAGAATGTCCCTGAGTTCATCCTTTTTAACCAGGGCCTCACGAATTCCGCCGGCATAAAGCGAGGCGCGGTATCGTTCTGTCTGGTGCAGGTACTCAGGTTTTATGCCGACCGCAGGCAACGCGCTTTCCACATCCGCCTCGTGGTGGCGGGCATAGCTCGAATCACGTTCCCACGGATCGGGAACCATCGTTATCGGAAAACGCAAGTATTTTTCAAGTTCATCGCGCCTTGGCATATTGAGCGGCACCTTGCGAAACACGTCGTAATCGTCCCAGGAATAGATGAAGCGCACCTGTTTCCCCATCGAACGCAGGGCCCGCACAACAAGATCAACAGAAATTATCTCGCGGAAGTTACCGATATGCACGGTCCCGGACGGCGTAATGCCGGAAGCACAGGTATAAAGCTCCTTTTCACCTTTCTCGCGCACTATCTTTAGCGCTGCCTCGTCCGCCCAATGACATGTTTTGTCGGCCATGGTTAAATTATGCCCGCCACCATTCACAGCGTCAAGCGGTCGCGTTGAGATTTCCAGGGCTGTTTTACGTTTACCGGTGATTTCCGCACGCTTCCGGGGAAAGGCCGCGCCTCGCTTCACCGGAAAGGCAAGCCGGGCGCTCATCCCTTTCAGCATGACGGGCGGCCTAAAACGTGTACATCACGCGGATTGACGGGCCGAATTCAGGGCGGGCGGCGGGGGAGTTGATCTTTCGAAGGTATAAGTTAAGGCCCACAGTCGTGCTGTCCGTGGCGTGGAATATAAGGTAAGGGTTAAACGTAAAGCCGCTGAAATATTTGCCGGTATCGTCAATTTCCAGGCCGGTCTGGAGTCGATCGTTGATGGAATAATTAAGGTCCAGGTAGACAAGCTCTGAAATCTCCAGCCGCGGACCGCCGGAAACATTCTTGTTAAAGCCGCAGGCGAATCCGTACTGAACGTTCAAGCCAAAATCGAAGGCTGCGGAAACGTAAAAACCCACCTTGTCCGAATACGGCCCGCCGCCGCCGTAGATGGCGGACACGGCCGCGCCGCCGGATGACCCGCCGCCGTTTCCGCTCCCGCCGTCCTCGCCTCCGCCCTCATCGTACCCGTCGGGGTGGGGATGGCCCAGTGACAGGAGCGCTCCGTTGTTGCCGGAAGCGGTGTTTTCCAGCCCGCCGGACGTGAGCGCGACATTTCTTGAGAATTTGTGGTTGTACCAGAGACCTAAGCCCAAGTCCGCGAAACCGGTCGTGATTCCGCCGTATTCGAGTGAGGGTTCCAGGTTCCAGTAGGAGAAGGCGGTCGATTGATCGAGGGCGGCCGTAAATTCCCCTGGCCCGGTTTGCCAGGTGTAGAAAACCGACAGAAAGTTGTCCCCCAGGTTATTGCCGTTGCTCGTAGCCTCCCCCGGATCGATGACAAACTGTAGTTCAAGCGCGACGCCGATTGTCCCCGGGCCAAAGAAGGTATAAGCCTGAGCGTCCGCGGTGTAGTTGATGTAGGGGCGGGTCTTGCCGTCATTGGCCCCGCCTATGTTGTAGAAACCCGCCTCCCCGGTGACCGAAAGATCGCCGTAGGCCGGGCCGGCAAGAATAAGGCCGAGCAAAAGGGAAAAAACGAATCGATTCTTATTTTGGTTCATGCCTCTGTTTCTCCGGAATTCACCGCCCGAAGACAATGGTTTGCCAATGCGATGTTGTATTTGACAGATTCGTTAAAGCCCCCTCCGCTGTCGTCCATAAAGCGGCCTCGGTGGCTTTGCCGGAGGAGTACAGAACCTTCCCGTCACGCAGATCAAGGGCCGCGAAGACGGTTTTGCCGAAAGCGATATCCGTCCAGGCGCCGCCTTCCGTTAATGTTAGCCCGGTCCAGCTTATACCCTTGTCGCGGGAGTAGGCTGCCTTATCGCTACCGGCGGTGTAGGGAAGCGCCACAAACATGCCGCTGACAAGGAGGCCGTTGCCGGAGGAGACCTCGCCAAAGGCGACGCCGCACTGTTTCATGCCGGACGGCAGGTCTCCCGCGAAAGCCCAGGTCTTGCCGCCGTCTGTAGACCGTGCGGTTTTAGCGCTCCCGTAGTCGATCGCGACAAAGGCCCCTTCGCCGTACGCGAGGCTGTACCAATCCGACTCGCTTGGCATGCTTGTTTCCGTCCAGATAAGGCCGTCCGTTGAGTACAGGGCATGCCCGTAGCTCCTGGCAAGCGCAACGAAAAATTCCTTCCCGTCCCCGGCGCCGTAGGCAAGCGCGCGCCATTCCGCGCTTGCCGGCAGTATTATGTCTGTCCAGTTGATCCCGTTTACGGAATAGCAGGCCCTGCTTGTGTTTGCGGCAAAAGCTACAAACTTGTTGCCGCCGTAAACGACGTTTGTCCAGGGCCGGGCGGCCGGCAGATCAGCCTCCCGCCAGCTTCCGCCTCCGTTCACGGACCAGGCAAGTTTGGCGTGTCTGTAGGCAAAGGCTACGAAGGTTCCGTTGCCGTAGGCGGCGCACTGCCAGTTCCTGTCTCCGGGCAGGCTTGTCTTTGTCCAGACCGCGCCGTCCGCCGACCACGCGGCCTCGCGGCGGCCTTGGGCAAGGGCCAGAAACCTGCCCTCCGGCGCATAGAGCGCGTCCAAGGTTCGCAGTACCGTGTTTACATCGACGATCCGCCCGTTGGCGTAGGCGCTGGCACCGAAGGCGGTTTTGCCGCCGGATTTGCCGCCGGCGGCCTGGTTTGCCTCGTCAACCTTGCTGAGCAGGAACGCGCAGTCCGCCGCCTCGCCTCCCGTATCCGGCTCGGGCTGAACGGACGCGCCCCATTTCGCGTTTATCACGGCGCACACATAGGAGCGGCTCGCGGGGCTGCCCCCGTCGTCAATCAGGTTGTAGATTTCCCCGAACCAGAAAGCCGTATCGGAAGGGTCTAGCGGCAGGCCATTGTCAGGCTGCGCTTCCTCCATGAGGGGGTCCGGGCAGGCCGCAAGGCACAAGGCCGCGACCATACCCGCCAGTATCCTGATTTTCATAAGACCGGGACCGGGCGCTCAATAGGCTTCAACGAAGGTGAGCGCGTCCCAGGACGCACCCCCTTGCAAATCCGGCAACCCTTCCGCCGCCGCCCAGACTTTGCCGTCTTTCGACCAGGCGGCCGTACCTCTGGCTACCGCCACAAAGACCTCCTTGCCGTAAGCGACGCCGGTCCAATACGTACTGACCGGCAAGTCCACCACTGCCCAGGCCAGGCCGTCTTCCGACCACGCGGCTTTATTCGATGCTGAACTATCGCCGAAAACCGCGACAAACCTGCGCCCGCCGTAGGCGGCTTCGCTGATGTCCGACAGCAGCCCGCTCTCTCCGCCGGTCACCCTGGCGCTCCACGAGGCGCCGTTATCGGTGGAGTACGTTATGTCGGCTGTATTGGAGAAGGCGATAAATTTACCGTTGCCGTAAACGACAGTTTTCCAATAGCCTGCCGCCCCTATCGGTAGAGTTTGTCCCTCGGTCCACGTGGCGCCGTCCGCGGACCAGGCGGTTTTTTTATCGGTGCTCCCGTCAACCGCTACAAACGTGCCGTTCCCGTAGGCGACGCTGTACCAAGAGCCAGGCGACAGGGACGATGACGCCGTCCAGGTAAGCCCCCCATCCGCGGAGTACGCGGCACGGTCACCCGCCCCGGCGGTAAGGGTGACAGCTACAAATTTTCCGTTCCCGTAAACAATGTCCTGAAAGCTTTTCATTGTACCCGGCAAGGCCGACTCTGTCCAGGACAGACCGTCAGCCGACCATGCGGACTTGGCTTCTGTACCGTAGCTTACCGCCGCCAGTTTTCCCCTGCCGTAGGCGATACTTTTCCAGCTCACGCCCTGCACCCCGCCGTCTTCAGCCGGTTCCGCCGGCAGCCGGCCCCCGCTTGTCCAGGTTTTGCCGTCCTCTGACCAGGCGGTATGCCCGCTACCGGAAGCTATGGCCACAAATTTCCCCGCGGACCCGTAATACTCCGGTGAAGCGGCGGGGTTTTCGCAGGAGGCAAGAAATACCGTCAAAGCCAATAAAACCATAAATACCTTGTTTTTCATACAAAGCTCCTGTAATTATTATTCCGCTTCGTTACACACGATGCGGAAGCCTATAGTCATGTCACCTTCATAGGGTTCCCAAGACATACTGCGATCATCGAGCGTGAAGGTCGAGTCATACCAGGAACCGCCGCGTATCATTCGGTATCCATCACTATCCTCATAGCTCGGTCCGGCATAATCATCTGCCAGCTTGGCATCAGTAGCGGCATCATTCCACTCAATATACCAGTCCTGGCACCATTCATACACATTTCCGCTCATGTCATAAATGCCCAGTTCGTTGGGTAATTTTTTTCTGACCTCGTGGGTAGATTCGTCCGCATTGTCTGCGTACCACGCATAGTCATCGACATTGTCCGTCGACTCATCAACGGCCCCCGCATAGCCCTTTTTCCAGCCGTTTTGCCTGACTCCTTCGCCGCCCTCTGAGGCGCCCATCGCGGCCCAGAGCCATTCAAGCTCGGTGGGCAGCCGGTAGCCGTCGGCGCTACCACTTATCGTTAAGCCGTTCCAGTCATCATCTTCCCCCTCCGGTATATCATCGAATTCCAGTCCTTCCCAATCATCAACACCCTCTACCTCGTACACCGGCGTTTTGTCGGCGGTCAGGCTCAGTTTGTTGCAGAAGGTTATGGCGGCGTACCAGCTTACCGTATCCACCGGCAGGTTCTTAGCATCGCCCCCATCTTTTGATTCGGTAAATTCGCTGGGGTTGTCTTCCGAAAAAATTTTTTTCCAAAGTTCCTGGGTTACCTCGGTCTCCATCATCCAGTAGCCCTTCGTTATGGCAGCGGTGGTATCGTAGCTATCCACCTGGAAAGGGGTGTAGGAAGGCGGCACGTAGCGGAAGTTCAGCTCAAGTTCTGAAACGGTGTGGACGGACAAGGTTCCGGCCTGGTGCGCGCTTATCGTATAGCTTACGTTAAATGTTACGGGAGCGATGTTGTCGTTATCAATGGTAACCGTGGCGGTGTGGTGTCCCGGGTCAAGGCCGGCTTTGGGGGCTACCGTAAAGGAGCCGGTTCCACCTAAGGCCTCTATGCTCGAAACTGTCGCGGATGAAACCTGAAAGGACGAGCTGCCGGCGCCGCCAAGCGTAACGGGCAGGCCGCCGGTGGCCTGCCTTCCGATGTTTTGTATTTTTACCGTAATGGGACTTGTAGAGCCAAAGGTATGGCCGGGATAATCCTCGTTTATCTCAATGTTGTTTATGCTTACTTCTATGCCGTATTCTGGCGGGTTTTCCACCTCAACGCTGAATTCCTTGGTATAATCCATGCCGGATTTTATACCGTTTGTTATCGTGGCCCTTAGCCAGACGCTGCCCGCACTTTCGGCGTTAAGGATGTTTTCGTCATCCCCGCTGATAACGGAGTCTGTTTCGTCCGGGTCGCTAATTATCGACCAGACTATTGTCTTGTTGACAGCATCATCCGGAACCACATCGCCGGACAGGGTCTTGGGAATCCCGGTGTAGGCCCTGTACGGCAGCTTGATAATATCTTCAACCGCCCCCTCAGGGTAGAGGAGGTGTGCCCCCCCCCCCCCCACAGGGCTTTCGCACCCGGCGGCGGCGAAGGCAAGAACGGCGCCTGTAAAGAAAATCGCTTTAAATTGTTTCATTGTGAACTCCTTTGCCAGCAGTTCCGGCAAAAATTTTTACGGCTTTCGGCAACGAAAACCGTCATAAAAAGAAGTTCATCTTCGGTCGGGTTTCTTCAAAATTCCCGTGTATCTTGCGGAAAACACCCTTTTTCAAAAAGGATAATCTATTGTAACCATACGCTGTACCGTTTGTCAAGGAAAATCGTGACAGGTGTCGTTAATAAGTGATAAGTTCACCCCCTATAGTAACGAGGGAATCGTTCACCCCCCCTCGGATATAGTAGGAGGATGAAGTATATGATGAACACAAAAGAACTGGCCCGGCTAACGGTAATTAAAGGCGCTATAGACGGGGTCTACACGGCAAAGCAGGCGGCGCGGAAA
>JAITKQ010000061.1 GCA_031278295.1 Spirochaetaceae bacterium
GGCGCCTGCGGCGCGCCAATCACGCGGTAGGAGGCAATGGTCTACTACCATTTTTCGTGAGTATTTACTAATTCTAAGCGCCTCAAGGGGCGGGGTATTAGACCCCACTGCGAATAAAATCCTCTTTACGACAAAACAAGTATATGTTGACCTTGATGTTGTTTGCTGTAGGTCGTCCCGAAAAAAACCAAATGAAAAATTCCTGTTTTTTTAATACTTGAGGTTGTTCCAAAACCGTGCCCCCGGCGTAGCCGTGCCCCCGCTACGCCGGGGGCACGGCTACGCCGGGTCCGTTTAGCGCACAGTCGCTTTGTTTTGGAACAGACTCCCTTTATAGACAGACTCTAGCTATTCTGCGGTGTTCGGCGGACGCAGCCCCTTCACGCCGCGGTCGCGCGGTCTGGCGGATGGACATAAAATATGTTAAATTTCCACATAATGAAGTATGACAATCTTACGGTAAAGGCGCAGGACGCTCTGAATGAGGCGTCCGCTCTGGCGCAGCGGAACGATCACGGGCAGATAGAGGGCGAACACCTGCTGCTCGCGCTGCTGGAACAGAAGGACGGGCTTGTGCCGCCATTATTGGCGCGGATAGGGGCGGACGCGGCGGCGATCGCCGGGGAGTGCCACGCCCGCATCGCTTCGCTGCCCAAAGTGTACGGGGACGCGGCGCAGGTTTACCTGTCGCAGGTGGCATCCAAGGCGCTTGCCAAGTCGGAGGGAGAGGCTGCCGCGCTCAAGGACGATTTTGTTTCCACCGAACACATACTACTCGCGCTGGCGGCTGGGGAAGGGGCGGCAGGACAGATACTAAAAAAGTACGGCGTTGACAGGCAGCCCATACTCACGGCGCTGAAGGCGCTCCGGGGAAACACGCGGGTTACCGATCAGAACCCGGAGGACAAGTACCAGGCTCTGGAAAAATACTGCCGGGACCTGACCGCGCTTGCCCGTCAGGAAAAGATAGACCCCGTTATCGGGCGGGACGAGGAGATCAGGCGGGTGATGCAGGTGCTCTCGCGGCGGACAAAGAACAACCCGGTGCTGATAGGCGAGCCCGGCGTCGGGAAGACCGCCATCGTGGAGGGTCTTGCCCGCCGCATCGTTGCCGGAGACGTACCGGAAGGCCTAAAAGGGAAAAAGCTGCTCGCCCTTGACATGGGCGCACTCGTGGCGGGGGCGAAATTCCGCGGCGAATTTGAGGAAAGGCTCAAGACGGTGATAGCCGAGGTGCAGGCGTCGGACGGGAAGATCATCCTCTTTATAGATGAGCTCCATACCCTCGTCGGGGCGGGGGCTGCGGAGGGCGCGACGGACGCTTCCAACCTGTTGAAACCTGCCCTTGCCCGCGGCGAACTGCGCTGCATAGGGGCTACCACGCTGGACGAGTACCGGAAGTACATCGAGAAGGACGCGGCGCTTGAGCGGCGCTTTCAGCAGGTTTACGCCGCCGAGCCGTCCGTCGAGGACACGATAGCGATACTGCGCGGTTTGAAGGAACGTTACGAGGTTCATCACGGCGTCCGCATCAGGGACGAGGCGCTTGTGGCGGCCGCGACGCTGTCAAACCGCTACATAACGAGCCGTTTTCTGCCGGACAAGGCGATAGATCTTGTTGACGAGGCGGCTAGCCGGTTGAAAATCGAACTGGACAGCCGCCCAACCGAGCTTGATAAGCTGGAACGCCGGCTTTTGCAGCTTTCCATCGAGAAGCAGGCCCTGCTCCGTGAGGAGGACGCCGCTTCCAAAGAGCGTTTGAAGAAACTTGAGGGCGAAATCGCCAACCTGACCGGTGAGCGGGACGCGATGAAGGCGCGCTGGGAGAACGAAAAGGCTGAAATTTCCAGAATTCACGCGCTAAAACAGAAAATTGAGGAACTCAACATAGAGCAGACCCGCTACGAGCGGGAGGGCAACCTGAACAAGGCGGCGGAACTGCGTTACGGCGTGATCCCTGAGGCGCAAAAAGAGTTGGACGCGCTGACCGCGGAACTGGATGCAAAACGTTCAGGCGGGACGGCGGAGGGCGCTTCGGGGTCCCTGCTACGGGAAGAGGTAAGCGATGAGGATATCGCGGCGGTCGTCGCGTCCTGGACGGGGATACCGGTGTCCAAGATGCTGTCCGGCGAGACGCGGAAGTACATTGAACTTGAGGGCGTGCTTGAAAGGCGGGTTGTGGGACAGAATGCGGCTGTGGAAGCCGTCGCGGACGCGATACGGCGGAACAAGGCGGGTTTGAGCGATGCGGCCCGTCCGTTGGGGTCTTTTCTTTTCCTCGGTCCTACCGGCGTGGGCAAAACGGAGCTGGCAAAGACGTTGGCGGACTTCCTGTTTAACGACGAGAAGGCGCTTACCCGGATAGATATGAGCGAGTACGGCGAAAAGTTTTCCGTAAGCCGCCTGATCGGTGCGCCGCCCGGTTATGTCGGCTACGACCAGGGCGGGCAGCTTACCGAGGCCGTGCGCCGCAGACCCTACAGCGTGCTTCTTTTTGACGAAGTCGAGAAGGGACACCCGGAGGTGTTTAACGTATTCCTGCAAATACTGGATGACGGGCGGCTTACCGATGGGCAGGGGCGTGTGGTTGACTTTAAAAACACGATAATCATCATGACGAGCAACCTAGGTTCCGACCTTATCCTCGAAGCAACGGAACATGACGATGTAAAAAACGCCCTGTCGGAACTTTTAAAGCGGCATTTTAGGCCGGAATTCCTTAACCGTATCGACGAGACGGTGATTTTTAACCGTCTGGACAAGGCGGAAATCGGAAAAATCGTTGATATTCAACTGGAAAGGTTAAAGGCGCGTCTTCTGGATCGTAAAATCACGCTTGAATTGACGGACGAGGCGAAGCATTTGTTGATAGAGCGCGGCTACGACCCGCTTTTTGGCGCGCGTCCGTTGAAACGGGCGATACAGGGCGAGTTGGAAAACCCGCTCGCCAGGCTGATCATCGCGGGAACCGTTCGGGACGGCGCCACGGTTAAGGCGGCGGTAAAAGACGGGGAACTGGATTTTAGCGAAAGTATTTGATTTAAGAGGTAAAAATGAAAACAGGGCTAGTCTATTTTTCTTACGAAGGTAACTGCGCTTTTGTGGCGGAACAGATCAACGCCGTTGTCCACGGTGATGTTCTGGCCCTGAAGCTTGAAGACGGCAAAGAGCGGAAAGGGCTTGCAAAGTATGTCTGGGGAGGCCGTCAGGTGCTACAGAATCAAAGGCCGGCCCTGAAACCGTATACCTTTGACGGCGCGGCCTACGATCTTATCATAATCGGCACCCCGGTCTGGGCCGGCTCTCCTGCTCCCGCCATGGAAACCTTTCTGGAACAAACCCGGATTACCGGCAAGAAGGCGACCCTTTTCTGCTGCTGCGCGGGTGGGAAGGGCAGAGTCTTTGACAAGCTCAAAAAAAGCCTCGCCGGTAACACTTTTGCCGGTGAAATAGCCTTCATCAACCCGTTAAAACAGGATGCCGGGGCGCTTGCCGCCGAAGTCCGCGCCTGGGTTGAGGGGGTTTTGGGTTAAACGGGCACTCCTCTACAGAGTTTACTACCCCCTCCGAAGTATTCCTTTCAATTCCTCCAAGGGGGGCGTGGGGGATAGGAAATTTTAAATTCCGCTAAAAATACCGGTTAAATTTTTGCAGGTCAAGTTTAGCTGTTGGCGGATCGGTAATTTTACATACCGGTCTATAATTGCCGAAAAGTCCGGCGTGTACGAAACGCGCAAGGGATTGGAGGGGCGCGAAGCGTTCGCGCGAAGCGTTCCCGGAGGGAATGTAGCGATAGCGGAACCCCGCAAAGCCCGGTTTCCGGCACGAAGTGCCGGAAATGCGCCCGAATTACATAAAAAATTTTTGTGAATGTAAACTGCCGGGCTAATACCCCGCTGGCGGGGCTGGCGGGCGCGTACATTCGCGGTTCCCGAAACATCGAACCACCCTCCGCTTACAGCCGTCTTTTGACCGCTAATGAACGCGAATACTGACGCGAATGACCGCTAATACTATTCGCGCCATTCGCGGTTTTCAAAACATCGAACCAAATACAGCTTACAGCCGCGTATGCCTATCGCTTTTTGCGGAGCTAAAGCAGAACCCGAACCCCGCCTTCGGGACGCTACCGCGTAGCGGATGTGAGACCCACTGGCGGGCGCGTAGCGGATGTGAGACCCGCTGGCGGGCTGGCGGGGCGGGCGGGGCGGGCTATTGTCAACCGGAGGGTTTATTGTATAATGTAGGTTGGGGGAAGCTTGGTATGGATAGGGATATTCTTGTAAAACAGGTTAAAAGGTATCTGGAAAAGGAA
>JAITKQ010000101.1 GCA_031278295.1 Spirochaetaceae bacterium
TTTTCCCGGGAAGGCGCCGATTTATGGACAAAGGTCAACAAGTTTGGGGGGGGGGGGGGGGGGGGGGGGGGGGGGGGGGGGGGGCGCGGGGGCGCCGGCGGGGGGCGTTTTTTTTTAAAATCCAAAAAAAATTACCCCCCCCCCCCCCCCCCCCCCCCCGCGAAGTTGACCCCATAAGGCCCTATAGCGAGGCGCGGTAACGTCCAAGAAAATTGAAATTCCCGGCCTGCGCCTTGAATTTTGCAAGCGCTTTTTCAAAAACATCTCCGCTTTCGGGTATGCTTACGTCAACATAGAACATATAGTTCCACGGCTGCCCCAGGATCGGGCGGGACTCAAGTTTTGAAAGGTTGATGCCCTCTTCGCTCAATATTTTCAGGCAGCGGTATAGCGAGCCCGGTTCATCCTTAACCGAAAACACCAGCGAGGCCTTGTCCGGCGTCTGCTGTCCCATGCTTGGGGGTATCCGTACCCCGTCACCCTGCCTGCGGGCAATGATGACAAAGCGGGTATAGTTCCGTGGGTCAGTTTCGACGCCGGTTTTAAGCGTTTTTAGACACCAGGCCTTTGCCGCGGATTCAGAGGCGATCGCGGCGACCGACAGAATCGCGTCCTTACCGGCCTCCTGCGCGATGGACATCACGGCCGAGGCTGTGTTGCTCCATGTTTCAAGCTGCCAATCCGGATGACCTGCCAGGAAATCCCTGCACTGGGCAAAACCCTGCGGGTGGCTGCGGACAATTTTTATGCTGTCCAGAGTCGCGTCTTTGTTTGCGATCAGGCAGTGAACTATGCGGAGTTTTATTTCACCGCTTATCGCTATGTCCGGGTAGCGTATCAAAAGATCATAATTTTCATGGACCGACCCTACAAGGGAATTTTCCAACGGAATTACGCCAAAAGCCGCGCTGCCGTCAAGTACGGCGTCAAAAACAGCGTTGAACGAGTCTGTTTGCAGCCGCGCGGCCTCCTCCCCGAAGGCCCTTATCAGCGCCTGCTCCGCAAAGGCCCCGCTTTCGCCGGAAAAAGCGATCTTTTCAGACACCACCGCTGAGGCGCGGCCTGCCGACGCGCTTACATCAATATTCGGCGTCCTAAGAAGTTCCTTTCCTACCACGGGGGATAGCGCTTCTATGTCCCTCATCAAACTTTCAAACTGGGCGGGGTACAGGGATTGCGGGCCGTCCGACAGCGCGGCGTCCGGATTCGGGTGAACCTCTATGGTAAGGCCGTCCGCTCCGGCGGCTATCGCGGCAAGCGCGGCGGGCGCGACCTTGTCCCTTATGCCGACGGCGTGGCTCGGATCGACTATGACCGGCAGGTGGGACAGCGCCTTGACAACCGGTATCGCGGAAATATCCAGCGTGTTGCGTGTATAAGTTTCGAAGGTCCTTATACCGCGTTCACACAGCACAACGTCCCTCGTCCCCGATGCGAGCAGGTATTCGGCTGAAAGCAGCCATTCCTCTATCGTAGCGGAGGGGCCGCGCTTCAACAGAACAGGTTTTCCCAGCGAACCGACCTTCTTCAAAAGTTCAAAATTCTGCATATTCCGCGCCCCGATCTGGAACATATCGGTAAGCTCTTTCATCTTTTCAGCCAGTTCCGGGGACACAACCTCGGTAACGATCGGCATATTGTACAGCTCGGCGGCGGCCTTCATGTACTCAAGCCCCTTCATGCCCAAACCCTGAAAAGCGTAGGGGCTGGTACGGGGTTTGTACGCGCCGCCCCGCAACATCACCGCCCCCGACTCGCGCACCATGGCCGCGGTTTCCGCTATCTGCTCGCGGCTCTCCACCGCGCAGGGGCCGGCGATCACGGAAATTCGCGCCCCCCCTATCTTTACGGGCCCTATCGAAACGATGCTGTCTTCGCTCCTGGTTTCCCGCGAAGCAAGCTCGTAAGGTTTGGATGTCGCGGCAACCCGTTCAACGCCCGGAAGCAGACTCAGCTCGCGGATGTCCATCTGCCCCTTGCCCGCGGCGCCCAGCAGAGCGGCATCCCCAAACGCCTGATCCCTGACGGTAAACCCGCGATCCTTCAAGTATAAGCGTACCATCTCCGCATCGTGCGGCGAAATATCTTTTGCCAAAACCACTATCATTTTATCCCTTCCGGCTGATTATTACCGGTAAATTATACAAATTATCGGGAGGAAGGAACAAGGCCGCCGCGATGTTCGCTGTGAATCAGGGGCATCCCGTGCGCGGTTTGAAAACGACGGCGGGCGAAAGGCCTTGAAAACCGATGAAAGCCGTGAATATGCGCTCAATTTGCTAAGGCCGGGTCGCAAGTTTCCGGTTTGGCAAGAAAACCGTACCCTTGGGTTAGCGCTTGTGCGGAAAACAAATCTCAGGCGGGGCGGGGCGGGGAATAACATGCCGTCCGCTTTTTTACAGTTTGCGGGCCACCTCGACTATTTCGAAAACCTCGAATTCATCGCCGGTCTTTATATCATCAAAGCCTTCTATGCTCATACCGCACTCGAAACCGGCGGAGACCTCCTTCACGTCGTCTTTGAAGCGGCGTAGCGAGGCTATCTTGCCTGAGTGTATCACCGTGTCGTTCCGTATTACGTTGACGGAGGCGCTACGCTTGACACCGCCGCTACGCACATAGCAGCCGGCGATCACGCCGGTTCTGGAAATTTTGAACACCTCGCGCACCTCTACATCGGCGATAACTTCTTCTTTTGTGTCCGGTTTGAGCATACCCTCCATCGCCTTTTCCATATCCTCGACTACGCGGTAGATCACGTTGTAGCGGCGTATGTCAACCTTTTCCTGATCCGCGAGCGCCCTGGCCTTGGGGGTGGGGCGCACGTTAAAGCCTATCAGTATGGCGTTGGACGCGGAGGCCAAATCGACATCGCCTTCGTTGATAGCGCCCGGCAGCGCCTGTATCACGGTGAGGCGCACCTCTTTTGTGGACAGTTTTTCCAGGCTTGCCCGCAAGGCCTCGACAGAGCCCTGCACGTCGCCCTTGATTATCACCTTGAGTTCCTGAATATCGCCGTCACTTATCGTGTCGTACAGGTTATCCAGCGTGATTTTGCGTATATTTTTCGCGTCCTCGAAACGTTTAAGTTCCTGCCTTTTTGCCGAAAAGCTACGGGCGACTTTTTCGTCCTCCACCACCTGCAAGGGGTCTCCGGCGTTTGGTATACCCTCAAAACCAAGTACCTCCACCGGCATGGAGGGCGAGGCCCTGTCAACCCGGAGGCCTTTGTCGTTAAAGATCGCCCTCACCTTGCCCGGCCAGATGCCGGCAACAAACGAATCGCCTATTTCCAGTACGCCTTTTTCGATCAGTATCGTGGCGACAATGCCGCGTCCGTGATCGATACGCGATTCAAGAATTTTGCCTTCCGCACTGCGGTTGTAATTTACGCGGAGGTCTAGTATCTCCGCCTGCAACAGGATCGCTTCGACAAGTTTATCCAAGCCCTCCTTTTTCAGCGCGGAAAGCTCTACGAATATCGTCTGCCCGCCCCATTCCTCAGGCTGAAAGCCCAGTTCTGAAAGCTGGCTTCTTACCTTGTCCGGGTTCGCGTCCGGCTTGTCAACCTTGTTTATCGCGACAATTATCGGCACGTCCGCCTCTTTCGCGTGGTTTATTGCTTCTATGGTCTGGGGCATAACGCCGTCGTCCGCCGCTACCACAAGTACCACTATGTCCGTAACCTGTGCGCCCCGGCTCCGCATACGGGTAAACGCTTCGTGGCCCGGCGTATCAAGAAAGGTGATGCTGCCGTTGGGCGTTTCCACCATGTAAGCGCCGATATGCTGGGTTATGCCGCCGAATTCACCGGAAACGACATCGGAGCTGCGGATCGCGTCGAGCAGTTTTGTCTTGCCGTGGTCCACATGGCCCATCACGGTAACGACAGGCGGACGCGGCGTCATCGAATCGGTATCGTCCGCCGCCGTTTCTATCAGGGTTTCGTCGTACAGGCTTACGATGTTCACGTCCGCGCCGAATTCGGCGGCGAGTATCGCGGCCGTCTCCGAATCGATCTGCTGGTTTATCGTTACCATCTGACCCATGCTCATAAGCTTCGCTATCAGGTCGGACGCTTTAAGGTTCATCTTCCGGGCAAGTTCCGAAACCGAAACCACCTCCATTATGTCGATCAATTTTGGCACCGGGTTCGCGGCCTGGAAGGACCGTTTTTTGCCTTGATGGATTTTTTCCCCAATCTCAACCTCCCTGTCACGGCGCTGATAAACCGGTTTTTTCGCCTTGAAGGTACGCTTTACGGTACCTTTGTTGTCTGTGGAGGGGCTTGCCGGAGCAGGCCGTCCCGGCCCGCTCCGGAACGGGCCGCCGTAAGCCGGCTGACCATAGCCGCCGGGCCTGTGAGGGCCGCCGCCCTGTCCGCTGTAAGGTGGCCGGGTGCCGCCCTGCAAGCGTCCGCCGCCGTAAGCGCTACCTTGCCCGCCGGCAAGGTAGCCTCCGTAGCCTTGTTTGGCGCCTTGACCGCCCCTAGGTCCGCCCTGAGCGCCTCTCGCGCCGGCATAAGCGCCGCCGCCCTGAGCGCCTCTCGCTCCGGCATAAGCGCCACCGCCCTGAGCGCCTCTCGCGCCGGCATAAGCGCCGCCGCCCTGAGCGCCTCTCGCTCCGGCGTAAGCGCCGCCGGCATAGGCGCCGCCATCCTGAGCGCCGCCGCGCCGTGCGCCGCCGCGCCCAACGTAAGTCGCCGGTTTACGGCCGTCGCTGTCGGCACCATGAACCGGTCCTCCACGCTGCGTCTTGGGGCCGATAAATCTGCCCCCAACCCGCCCTGCCTGAACCGCGGGCCTGGCAGTCTCTTTAAAAACACTCACATGGCCCACAGGAGGGGCGGCCTTATCTTTTTCAAGCGCCGGCAAAGTTTCCGTTACCGATCCAGCTTGTACAGCCTCCGGCGAATGTTCGGTACTGGGCGTTTGCGCGGTGTCTTCCGCCTGTGTTAGCGGCGCCGCCCTGTCGTTTGCGTCTTCAGCCGCCCCCGTACTTTTAACCTGTACATACCCCGGTTTAGTAGCGCGCGGAACAACCCTTACCTTGCCCTTGCGTACCGGTTTTACCGGGGGGGCAGGCGGGGCCGCGAGCGGGGTATCCGCCGGTTTCTCCGCGGCGGCAGGCGTAGTGGCGGGGGTATCCGCCGGTTTTTCCGGGGTGGCAGGCGTAGCGGCGGGGGTATCCGCAGGCTTCTTTCTTATCCTTACGGTTTTTTTCCGTTCCGTTTCCATGGGCTTGGCCCCGCCTTCCGTAGCGCCGCCGTTCCTGGAATCTGTCAAATCTTTGGAACGTTTAATCAGTTCGTGCGTGAGTTCCTGGTTGTTTTCAGTATCAGCCGCCATTTTCCTTCCTAAAATTATTCCTCGTACTCAAAGCTCAGCCCTATACCGCAGGCGGGACAACTGCTCATATCGGTAGTTATCCTCGCGCCGCATTCCGGGCAAACCAGGTCTTCGTCCATTTCTTCATCAAACTCCGGCGGGAGGGCAGCGTCCTCTCCCTGTCCGTATTCAAAGTGTTCCGAAGCGGCGTCGCCGGCCGGTACGTCCATGTTTGAAACGGGAGTTTCGTCGTCAGATTCGTCTATCTTAACCTCAACCAGTTCGTCAATCAGGCTGCGCAACGTGTCAACCTGTTCTTTTTTGAGTCCTTCTATTGTCAGTAACCTTTCGTCGTCCGCGTTGATAAAATCTTCGATGTACTCTATGTCATTCTGTGCAAGCAGGGCGGCGACCTCTTCGTCAACACCGGGAAGCTCGGATATTGTGGATATTTCATCCTCATACTCGCTGTCACCAAACAGGCGCGAAGCCGCGGCCCGCGGTTCGGAAGTGATGTCCATTTCCTCAAACTGTGAGTGTGTTTTAACGTCTATTTCCCAGTCTACAAGCCGGTTTGCCAGCCTTACATTCAAACCCTGCTTGCCAATCGCGAGCGAAAGCTGACTCTCGCCGACTATCGCAAGCGCCTTGCGCCTGGCCTCGTCCAGGATGATAACCTCGCGTACTTCGGCCGGGGACAGCGCATTCTTTATAAAATGCTGGGGATCGGGATCGTACTTCAGCACATCTATCTTCTCGCCCTCAAGCTCGCGAATAATCGTCTGAATCCGCGTGCCTTTGAGCCCTACGCAGGCCCCGACAGGATCGACATCGACCTTGGAAGAAAAAACCGCCAGTTTGGTGCGGTAACCCGGCTCGCGGACTATCTTGTGAATTTCTATAGTCTTGTCGTAAACCTCCGGCACCTCAAGCTCAAATATCGCCCGCACAAAATCGGTATGGGTACGCGAAAGCACGACGGAGAGGCCGGTCTCAGTCTTTTCAACCTTGTAGATCAGCGCCCTGATACGGTCGTTCACACGGTAAATCTCGCGTGAAGACTGGAATTTCTTTGGCAAAACACCCTCGATCTTACCCAAATCGACATAAATCGCACCGTTCCGTTCACGCTGGTAGTAACCGATGATAATTTCGCCTTCCTTGTCCTTGTACTCCGTGTAAAGGCTGTCCTTGCGGATATCGCGTATCGACTTGTTGGCGGTTTGCTTCGCGCTGACAATGGCCGCCCTGCCGAAATCTCTCGGGTCAAGCTCAATAAGAATATCGTCCCCTTCCTCCGCTTCCGGATTCAGGGACCGCGCCTCCTCCAATTCTATCTCAACAACCGGATTGTACACGCCATCGACAATCCGCCTGCGGGCAAATATGGAAACACAATGCCTGTCGTCATCAAAGCGAATCTCGGCGTTTTCATCGCTGCCGAACTTCCTTCTGTACGCCGAAAGCAAGGTGTCCTCAACAATTTTAACCGCCAAATCTTCTGAAATATTCCGTTCCTGCACGAGTTGGAGGACGGCTTCCGTTACATCCGTTGCCATCAGACCGCCGCCCCTTTTTTTTGCCGCGGAGTCCGCGGTGCCTTGCCAGCCGGCGCTAAACAGGCAAGTTTTGCCTTGGCGATGGTATCGTAAGATAGACTCGTCATTCCGTCATTCCCCTTAATAACAATGTGGGTGTCGTCCGCACTGATAAGTATCCCGCTTGTCCACGCGGAAATACCCGTCAGGTAACAGCTTACCGGCCTCCCTATATAGTGAACGAATTCCGCACCGTCCTTTATCCTCCGTTCAATCCCCGGCGATGAAACCTCAACACGAATATCCTGACCGGGAAAGGCAATTTCCAGACGCGGCAGAATCGCGCGGTGTACGCGGGCGCAGTCATTGATACTGACGGCGGCCGTCCCGTCCGCGCAAAGGCCCGCACCGTCCCTCAAGCGTAGCCCCTCATCAACGCAAACGATTCCTTGCCCGGAAAGCTCCACCCCCTCCGGTATCCGCCCGCCGTCCCTGTAAACTACCGCCCTCACCTGTACGCCGCCTTTCTGTTTTGAAACCGAAATTTCCACGAGCCGCATCGCAAGCCCGTTTACAACGGTTTCTAACGAATCGAAGACCTTATCGGCAACCCTTGGCGTATAGCGCATACTGACAAACCGCTCCTAAAAAAAAAGGCCTTTAACAGCCCCGCCTTAAACACCATTCAACTGTCGCGATAATACTATCAGTATAAAAAAAACGAGTCAAGCCGCCGCGATTGCCCTTACCGTTTTTCTGTTTAACCCGCTCCCCACGTTTCCCTCCCGACACCCTAAAATTATAATTACAAAACCCATAATCGGGAAGCCCCCGCGTTGCCTCATGAAAAATGTAACCGAAAATAGGCCGTGCCTTAAATTGAAAATGTTGCCCAAATCAAGGCAGACTATCCGGTAGCGACAGTTATCGGAGGTCAATACGGGGTTAACCATGCAAGAAAAAAATCGCTCGCCAGGCAGATCCGTTCACGCTACCTGAAAGCCGGACGGAAAGAAAAATCGGCTGTCCTGAACGAATTTGTTCAGACGACCGGATACAACCGGAAGTACGCCCCGCGCATTTTTAACAGGCGGGAGACAAAAGATGTCATACTTAACACTAAAGACGGGACGGTCAAACTCAAGCCGGAAAAAAGCGTCAGGGGAAACGCAAAAGAAAGCGGGGGGACACCGATGAGGACATAGCCGCACCGCGCCTTATCCGGACGTTCTTCTGGTATAAGCGCGCCAGAAACGAAGTTTTCGCAAAATCCTCGCCCCGCTTATGAGGCAGCAGATGGGCTATATCGCCTCATGGCCGGCCTTTGGCATCACGGCGGATATCAGGGAAACGCTGCTGAAGATAAGTCCGGCCACCATTGACCGTGCGCTCAAAAAAGACAGGGCGGCACTGGCTTTCAAGGGGAAAAGCCTCACCAAACCCGGCGATATACTCAAACACCGTATACCGATACGGACGTTTTACACCTCGGCGGAACGAAAACTCCCCGGTTTTATCCAAATTGATACCGCCGGA
>JAITKQ010000112.1 GCA_031278295.1 Spirochaetaceae bacterium
TTAGAGTTGTTTGGAAACTTCAGTTTCCGAACAACTTCCGCTAAAAATCGCAGTTTTGCAAGGCTTTAGCTTATGGCTTTTAAGCCACAAAAACTGCAAGACTTGTGAGACAACCAACCGGGTTGTTGAACAAGGCTAATGTCCGCGTACCGTTTTTACGGTTCAATTCCCCTGAGCGGACAGAAACGGGGGCCGTCTTTTATCCGCTATGTGGAAGGAGAAATCCCGCCGGGGGGCATCCGCCCCGGTTCATCCACTGTGTAACCCTGTTTCATCAGCCTGATGAATTTTCCCCACGCGGTTCTCTCACCTACAGCCTCGCCTACGGCCCTGCCACGCGCCTCCCCAAGGCCCGAGCGGTAGCGCCGGCACAGAGGCATGAGAAGCCGGTACACCAGGCAGCGGCGGATACAGCAGTCACGGAAAGCAGGGGGCACAGGCCGGATAACCCCTCCCCGGACACGGAGGACCGGGGGACGAGTCGGACCTTGGTTCGCGCTTACCCGTCTGCGGAAGGAAGTCAAGGCGCTAAGGGCAGGCGCTGTGAGGCCTCGCTTCACCGGAAATCCTAAAAAAACGGCCGGACGTTCGTCCACGTCATCTTCGCACAGGAGAGAGCCCGCTGATCGTGTACCGGTTCATGAGTGAACACCGGGTCGAATACAGCATACGCATCAACTTGGAATTGGCAAACCTTTGAGTTAACGATATACCCGTTGATTGACCGTATCCTGTCGCTTCCCGCACAAAACCCTGCATACCTACCCTTTTATCCGGGGAGATGAACCGGAGGGGGGATGCTTCTAATTTCCGGGTGCTCCGCCGGCCTGTGATTTTACTTTCGGCATGTGCGATGTACGTGTTGCGGAAAATAGTTGTTTGCTGTAATATAAAGTGTCCCGTGTTCAGGAACCATGCGAGTATGCGCCGCCCAAGCCCGCCAGGTCCGGAAGGAAGCAACGGTAAGCGGATGTATGCGGCGCCGTGGCCGGCCTGGATGCGGGACATTTCATAACATAGCGTTAAATGTTAAACCGGTTTCGGGAAAGTGAGCGAACAATTGACGGCACCCACCCTATTTTTGTATAATGAACTATGGTCGTCATCCCAATACTCATCATCACGGTGCTTGTTGTCGCCGTTGGATTTGCGCTCTATCTGTACAGTACCAACAGTTCGGGCCCAAAACAGTACAGGATGAAAAAAAATCAGGATATAAAGGTGGCGCTCAGAAACGCCGAGATGAGTCTTTCCAAAAATCCGTACAATGTCGAGGCGCTGGCGTTCACGGGTGACCATAAGTTTCAACAGGGTGATTGGGAGGGCGCGTTCAAAACCTATGAAACTCTGGCCGAACTTCCGCTGTCAGGGCATGAAATTGACGCGGCTAAAGTGAATCTGCGCGCCGCGATCTGCGCTACAAACCTGAATATGCCGGACAGCGCCTACAAATACATAGTAGTGGCGCACTCCATGAGTCCGGCTAACTTTGAGGTTGCTTACAATATTGGCAACATAGAATTCCTGCGCAAAAATTATGAAAAAGCGGTAATGTACCTCCAGCAGGCGTACTCGCTAAACTCTGAATACGCGCCCGCCATACGCTTGCTTGGATACGCCTACTTCAAATTGAAACGGCTTAAAGAGGCTATGGTGTACATACGCAAATCCATAGACCTTACACATGGTGACAAAGAATCCATGTTTACGCTCGCCGAATGCTATCTTGAATCGGGACAGAAAGAACAGGCCGAACGTATATACAGCCATCTTCGCCCCGATCCTGTTTGGGGATCGGAGGCCTGCCTGCGCGCCGGCCTTATCAATGTTGATTATCATCAGGACGAGAAAGCGATTACGAATTTTGAAATAGGGTTGAAGCACAATAATATGAAGTCCGACATCGCTACAGAACTTCACTATCAGCTTGGATCGGCCTACCTAAGGGTACAAAAAATATCAGAGGCGATTCTGCACCTGCAAACCGTGCAGCAGTCGATACAGGGGTATAAAGATACCGACATGCTTGTAGCAGAGTACAAAGAGATGAACGCCAACAGAAATATGCAGATTTTTATCATGGCACCAGCCGCCGAATTTATAGCGCTATGCCGGAAAATAGTTCTTTCTTACTTTCCCAAAGCCAAGGTCAAAATTACAAAAACCCAGCTTACATCAAACGACTGGGCCGATATTATCGCGGAGATCGACACCCTCAAATGGTCGGATATTGTCATGTTCCGTTTTATACGCACCCAAGGCGCGATAGGCGAAATGGTATTGCGCGATTTTCAGTCTCATTTAAAAGACATAAAAGCCGGTAAAGGTATCTGTATGGGGGTAGGCCTATTCAGCGACGAAGCGAAACGTTTTACCGAAGCGCGTCTTATAGACCTTATCGAAAAGGAACGCTTTATTCCTATACTTAAATCTTTGGATTCTGTAAAACAGGCGGGCACGTCTGCGTCAGCCAACTATTCTCTTATACCGGACTGATCCCCCCCCCCCCCCCCATCCGTCAACCTTCGTAATTATGGGCCTATAGGTACAGTTTCATATCGCCCTTGGCGATCCGGTTTTCTTTCTTGTTAGTATGGCGGGAAGGATAAAACTTACCGGCAGCAGGCTGAGCCGGTCAAAGGCCGGGATCGCCGCTTTTGAACCGTTCGCGACGCCGTTTACCCGACCGGTGTAGACGCTGATCTGTCCGACAAGGCCCCAGTCGCCCGTACCGGAAGCTACAGCCGGGCCGTGCTTCCTTAGCCGGAAAACGCAGCCCGGCGACCGGTTTCGTGAAGCCGCCTACAGTAACCGGAAGGCCGATTTTTTTTGAAGTCTTACAATTCCGCTACCGCTTCAATCTCCACCAGCACATTTTTGGGAAGCTGCCGCACGGCAATGGTCGAACGGGCCGGCTTTCCGGGAAAATGTTTGGCGTACACCTCGTTAAAGCGCGCAAAATCGTTCATGTCCGCTAGAAAACAAGTGGTTTTGATAACCTTGCCAAGCGAAGAACCGGCGGCTTCCAGCACCGCTCCAAGGTTAGCGATGGCCTGCCCTGTCTGTCCGCCGATGTCGCCGCCAGCCACTTCCCCGGTCTTTGGATCGAGCGGTATCTGACCGGAAGTAAATACAAAATTTCCCGAAATAAAAGCTTGGGAATAGGGCCCTATAGCGGCGGGGGACGCATCCGTTTGAACTACTTTCATCCTTAAGTTTCCTTATGTAGCGCCGCGCTTGCCGCGCGAAAGCTCACGCCGCCAATTTAGCATACGCGGAAAATATATGCAATGCGCCCGCCCCGCCGCCCCGCCAGCCCGCCAGCGGGCTTCACATCCGCTACGCGGTAGCGTCCCCAAAGCGGAGGCCGGGTTCTGCCGTCGGGCCGAAAGGGGCGGCTTGCATTCGCGGCTGTAAGCGGGCCTCACATCCGCTACGCGGTAGCGTCCCGAAGGCGGGGTTCGGGTTCTGCCCTCGGGTCCGAAAAAGGCGGTAGGCATTCGCGGCTGTAGGCGGGGTATTAGTCCGGCAGTTTTATATTCATAAAAATTTTTCAGCTGATTTGGGCGCATTTCCGGCACTTCGTGCCGGAAACCGGGCTTTGCGGGGTTCCGCTATCGCTCCATTCCCTACGGGAACGCTTCGCGCCCCTCCAATCCCTTGCGCGTTCCGTAGCAGCCGCCCTTTCCGCCTCAAACCGAAAACCCATGCGGGAAAGCCCCGCCCGCCAGCCCGCCAGCGGGTTTCACATCCGCTACGCGGTAGCGTCCCGAAGGCGGAGTTCGGGTTCTGCCTTCGAGTCCGAAAAAGGCGATAGGCATACGCGGCTGTAGGCGGGGTATTAGTCCGGCAGTTTTATATTCATAAAAATTTTTCAGGTGATTTGGGCGCATTTCCGGCACTTCGTGCCGGAAATCGGGCTTTGCGGGGTTCCGCTAGGCAAGCCCCTTGGGTTGCCCCTACATTCCCTCCGCAAACGCTTCGCGCGAACGCTTCGCGCCCCTCCAATCCCTTGCGCGTTCCGTAGCAGCCGCCCTTTCCGCCTCAAACCGAAAACCCGTGTAAATGATGAAACGCTTACAAGACACCACCCGGGGGGGAGGGGGGGTAGCTCCATCCCGGCCTCAACTGCGCTGTGCGGCAAGAATCACTATGCCAAGCATAAACAGTACAAAGCCGGCGACAAAAGCCATTACCAGCGCGGCGGTAAAACCGAATGACAGTACCGCAAATATGCCGGAATAGTTGACGATGCCGCGAAGTATCTGTATTAAACCGTTTAGAACAAGCGGCAACGCAAATACCATCGGAAAAACGGCCAGGGAACGGTGCCTCCTGCCGCGCAGTTTCCAGCCCATAATAAGTGAGAATATCATCAGCGGCAGGAACAGCAGCAGCCTGGTCGCGCTGTTGACTATTTCCGCGTAGTATACTTCCGGCACATACCCATACAAGTCCAGGCGTTTTGCAATTGACCAAATATCACCCATGAATAAGCCGTCAAGATTCTCTCCGTCACCCGAGGCCAACAGGAAATCTTCATAATTTATCGCAAGCACCAACTGGTTTTTGGGAACATCTTCGGCCAGTGCGCCGTACCAGACCGGATCCCAATGCATCTGTTCGTAATCACGGCCCCAAGCCTGTAGGTGGACAACGGTAAACTGTTTGCCGTCTATGTCAAGCGGCAAAAATTTGGCGTAAGGCGCCTCTACCCTGTACAGCGTGTTCTGCTCCGAATCGAAGGCCGCTATCTCCAAACCCTTGCCGTAACTGTAATCGTCCGTAATCGAAAGCGAAGCCAGGCGCATAACCGCCCGCCCCTCCGCCTCGAACAAGGGTAGTGAAAACACGGGCCCGGCGAGTTCCACGCCGAGTCGCGTATCCATCTCGTCTACAAAAAACGCGACCCGCACAAGACCTTCCGCGCTCAAATCAAAAAATTTCTTAACGTCCGGATCATCCGGGGCCTCCGTTACCAGGCTGCGGAATATATAGTAGGCGCTTACCCAATTCCCGCCGTTCATAGCCTCGTAGCCTTCCCTCTTGCGCAGGTAAACCGTGCGCCGTTCCAGTTCGGCGGCGTCCGGTTCAAGGCTTTCGATCGCGTTCCATACGGTCCCGGCAAAACGCACCGCCTGCGCCGCCTCGTTGCTGCCCGGCACCGACAGGCGTTCAGCAATCACGGCAAGACGGTGCGCATCATAGTAACGTTCTTCCCTAAAGGACTGCTCGGCAAAGCGCATGGCGCTCTGCGCGTTGACCGGCACAGGCTGTCCCGGTATGCCGATGATGTCGTCGGCGCGGTTCTTCGTCACGGGCTCGCGGTCGTACACTATACGCGCCAGTCCCATGTCAACAATTTCACGCATATGTTCAAGCTCGGTGTTTCCTGGCCAGATGCGCTCACATACCTGTAGAAAACGGGACGCTTCCGTCCATTCTCCTCTGTTGGAAAACAGAATCGTTTTTTCCCTGGCTTCCTCAAACAGTATGCTTTCGTTTCGTATACCGGCCTGGTACTTGAAACATAGGGGGCGGACGAGCAGGAATAGCAGGCTGTAAACTATCGCGGCGACTACCGAAGCGATCAGCTGCGGACGCAACAATTTGAAGAATTCCGGCGAAAAATGTTCATACCGCTTGTTTTTTTGCGGCGGGACGCGGCGGAACGGGATAAGCTGCGCACTCATAAATATGGCAGGGAAAAACATCGTGAACTCTATAAGACCCAGCGTAAGGCTCTTGCTGACGTTAAAAATGTCCAGCGTCCGCGTTTCCGTGTCCAAATCGTTTTCCACCGGCGATAAGTCAGGAAAGACTAGCCTCAAAATCAGTATTACGATCAGGGCAGCTATCGGGTAGGCGGTACAGATGAATGCCGGAGCACTTGTATCGATTTTCCGCCTAAATTGTTTCGGCATAGACTTTCCTCATCCGTAAACGTAAACGCTTTTTTACCGATGAAGGCGGCTTTGGCGTTTACCATTCACGGGTAACTAAAACCTGCGGTGGCCGGCAAAGCTGACAGAATCGCTTGCCGGCCTAAGCTCAAAAACCCCTACGAAAAACCCTCCCGAACGGCCATAGCGCGGTACACCCGGCCCGATAAAACCCGCCCGCCGCTACATCGCGTAAACGCATACTAGCGGCCCGCTACTGCCCGGATCCAAGTCCCATTCCCGCTGTCTGTCCGCCATACACCAAGCGCTTACACTTAACTTAACTCGGCAAGCGGTATCGGGCTTGGCTTTTCATCCTCGCCTTCCAGTCTGGAAAATTCTTCAAGCAGTTCACGGCCCTTTTTCGAGAGCTTTGAAGGTACCTGTACCATCAATTTTATGTAAAAGTCGCCGCGTTTACCCTGTACCGGTACGCCTTCATCACGTACCCTCAGAAGCTTTCCGTTTTGGCTTCCAGCCGGAATCTTTACCTTGATGGTTTTGTCGTCAAGGGTTGACACCTGTAGGTTTCCGCCGAGGGCGGCCTGCGTCATGGAAACAGGTATGGCGCAGTACAGATCGGCCCCGTTCCGTTCAAAAAAGTCGTGCGGTTTTACACGGATGAATACATAGAGGTCTCCGGGCAGACCGCCGCTTGGACCGGCGTCGCCCTGTGAGCGTATAAGTACGCGCCGCCCGTTTTCCACCCCGCTAGGTATAGTTACCATAATTTTTTGACGTTTCTTTACTGTACCGGCACCGTTGCATTCCTTGCAGGGATGTTCAATCACATAGCCCTCTCCGCCGCAGGTATGGCAGGTTGAGGCAAGCGAGAAAAAGCCGGCGCTCTGCCGTATCTGCCCGGTACCGCCGCAGCTTGGACAGACCTTTTTCCCGGATCCGTTCTCCGCGCCGCTTCCTTTACAGGATTGGCAAGTTACCTGCCGTGAGTAGCTTATCTCAACCTTAGTCCCGAATACCGCATCCTTGAACGGTATCTCAATATCGTAACGGAGGTTCGCGCCATGCTTTGGGCCGCCTCCCCCTCCGCGATGCATGCCTCCTCCAAAAAAACTGCCAAAAAAATCGGAAATATCCCCGCCAAATATATCCTCAAAGCCTTTAAAATTGCTAAAGTCATGCTGTGCGCCGCTCATGCCGTCCACGCCGGCAAAACCAAACTGATCGTAGGCGGACCGTTTCTGATCGTCTGAAAGTACCTCGTAAGCCTCGGTGGCTTCCTTGAATTTTTCTTCCGCTTCCTTGTTGCCCGGATTCTTGTCAGGATGATACTGTACAGCCAGTTTCCGGTAAGCTTTTTTTATATCTTCTTTCGACGTACCCTTTTGGATACCCAGCACCTCATAATAGTCTCGTTTTGCCACAATTTTTCCCTAAAGGTTGACCACAAGGAACGGAACGGTTTTTACCGTTGTTTTACGGCCCGTTCCGCTTTGCGGTTCATTTCCAATGTTACTTCTTATCGTCAACAACTTCGTAGTCTACGTCTTCGGCGCTTTTTGTACCGGCGGTATTTGCGCCGTTTTCAAAACCGGGACCGGGCGGGTTTTCCCCGTTACCGGGCTGTGGCCCCGCGCCGGTACCCTGCCCCTGGTTCTTGTAGAGTTCCTCCGCAATCTTGTACGAAGCCTGTTTCAGGGCTTCCGTTTTGGCCTTGATGTCCGCCGTGCTGCCACTTTCAAGACTCTTGCGAAGATCGGCGATCGCCTCCTCCGTCTTTGCCCTGTCGTCCGCGTTCACCTTGTCGCCCAGATCCTTGATATTTTTTTCCGAGCTGTAGATCAGCGAGTCGGCTTCGTTCCGCGCTTCGGCCTTTTCCTTATCCTGCCTGTCCTCTTCCGCATGCAGTTCCGCTTCCTTGACCATGCGCTCAATGTCGGCCTCACTCAAACCGGAAGAGCTCTCTATCCGTATCTTCTGTTCCTTGCCCGAACCGAGATCCTTCGCCGAAACATGGACAATACCGTTCGCGTCAATGTCGAATGTAACTTCGATCTGCGGTACTCCGCGCGGCGCGGGCGGTATGCCTTCAAGGTTAAAATTGCCCAGCGTACGGTTTTGCTTCGCCATCTCGCGTTCACCCTGCAAAACGTGTATGGTCACGGCGGTCTGACCGTCCGACGCGGTGGAAAACACCTGACTCTTCTTGGTCGGGATCGTCGTGTTCCGCTGTATCAGCTTTGTCATAACGTTGCCCAGTGTCTCGATACCAAGAGAGAGCGGCGTAACATCAAGCAGGAGTACATCCTTCACGTCGCCGCCGAGAATACCCCCCTGAATGGCCGCCCCCACCGCGACAGCCTCGTCCGGATTCACGCCCCTGTTTGGCTCTTTCTTGAATAAATCCTTTACGATCTGTTGCACGGCGGGTATGCGCGTCGAACCGCCGACAAGGATCACCTCGTCAACCTGGTCGGCGGAGAAGCCTGCATCCGCGAGGGCCTTCCTGCACGGCTCCTTCGTACGCTCAAGCAAGTCGTTCACCAGCTGCTCAAACTTTGCCCGCGTCAGCGTTTTTTGCAGATGCTTGGGCCCGCTTGCGTCCGCCGTGATAAACGGCAGGTTGATTTCCGTTGTCTGCATTGCTGAAAGCTCAATTTTCGCCTTTTCCGCCGCTTCACGGAGGCGCTGTAGCGCCATCCGGTCGAGTCCAAGGTCTATGCCGGTATCGGCCTTGTATTCCGCTATCAGCCATTCCTGCACACGGCGGTCAAAATCGTCCCCGCCCAGGTGGGTATCCCCGTTGGTCGATTTAACCTCAAACACACCGTCGCCAAGTTCAAGTATGGAAATGTCAAATGTGCCTCCGCCAAGATCGTAAACAGCTATGGTCCTGTCCTTTTTCTGATCTTTATTGAAACCAAAGGCGAGGGAGGCGGCGGTCGGTTCGTTGATGATCCGTCTTACCTCAAGGCCGGCTATCTTGCCCGCGTCCTTTGTCGCCTGGCGCTGGGCATCGTTGAAGTAGGCCGGTACCGTGATAACCGCTTCGCTTACCGGTTCGCCAAGGTAATCTTCCGCTGTCTTTTTCATCTTTTGCAGGATAAACGCGGAAATTTCCTGCGGAGAATACTTTTTACCCTCCGCGTCGATTCGCACATCGTCGCCCTGCTCCGTTACCTTGTACGGCACAAGTTTCATTTCATTGGCGACTTCGGAAAAACGCCGCCCCATAAAACGTTTGATCGAAAAAATCGTATTTTCAGGATTCGTGATCATCTGATTCTTTGCCGGGGCGCCCACAACGCGCTCTCCCTTGCTCGTAAAGCCTATGATTGACGGCGTTGTCCGTCCGCCCTCCGAATTCTGAATAACGACAGGCTCACCGCCTTCCAACACAGCCACGCACGAATTCGTGGTGCCCAAGTCAATTCCAATAATTTTACCCATTTTTGTTCTCCATAAAAAATTTTAAATTCGGCCTGCCGGCATCAGCGGCCGCCGCCGCATAAAGAAACTGAAATCCCTCGTTTTCGGTTAATCATCTTTATTCCGGCATTAGCACCTTTACCTTGGCCGTCCGTACAACCCTGTCTTTTAACATATAACCCTTTGCAAACTCTTCCTTCACGACAGGCTCGTCCACACCGGCGGACTTTTCCATAAACAAGGCCTCGTGACGGGTAGGATCGAAGGGCGCACCTGCCGAATCAAAACGTTTAAGCCCCCACCTGTTCTCAAGTTGGCCGAGTAGCCTTTTTTCAATCATAGCTATACCGTCATGGAATGTATCGAAGTCCGCCTCGGTTTTTGACAATGTACCGGCGGAGTTTATCGCGCGCTCAAAGTCATCGAGCGTAGCTATCAAATCAAGCAGCAAACTTTGATTCGCGAATTCAACCGCATCCTGCTTTTCCTTGACGATACGCTTGCGGAAATTCTCGAAATCCGCGACCTTCCGCAGGTACTGGTCGTTTAACTCCGCAAGTTTCCGTTCCAGACCCTCGATTCTTTGCCGGGGATCGCCCGACTCGGAATCAGAGCCCAAATGCCCGTCCGTCCCGTCCTGTCCGTCAGCATCCCCGGTTTTTACCCGGCCATCGTCCGTTGTAAAATTCTCCGTCCAAATACCGTCAAATTCAGCGCCGGACAAGGATGCCTCCCCGTCTGACACCGGTGTTTTGTTCAGTTTTTCCTCATTTTCCACGTATGACATAGTAACCTTTTTATTATAACTTTCATCCGACATCTACGGCAGCATGAAAGGTTTGAACCGATGCCGTACCTGTTCATATATGCAAAATATACGGGTTTATCAAAAAAAGGTCAATAATTCCAAAATGAAAGCCGGTATATTCACGCGGGAATTTGTTTAAAAAATTCCTAAAAACCTGCGATTACCCGGCTGCTGCGAACCTTTGGTCCTATGGCGGTTTGCAGCAGTTTTACATTTATAAAAATTTTTCATGTAATTTGGGCGCATTTCCGGCCCTTCGTGCCGGAAACCG
>JAITKQ010000181.1 GCA_031278295.1 Spirochaetaceae bacterium
CTCGTTCCAGGCTAGGGGCATAGGCTATCTTACCCTAAAACAGCCCCTTAGTCAGTCTCATTCCCCACTGCCCCGCAACGCCCGCCGGCAAACTCCCCCGCATCTTCACGGCACTCTCATATTTTATCAACCGTACAATAGACTTGTTTAATAACCATCTAAACCAGCCTGTCATAGTTTATGAGTCCACAAATCAAAGTCATCCTCAGAGAACGCCGGTTGCGGTAATGTCCCCGGTAAGGATATGACATACCCTTGAATGTTTTTATTTTGGTATTGATATGTTCAATCACAACCCGTCTACACGCAAGCTCTTTATACGCTTTCTCCTCTTCGACAAGTTGATGGTTTTTACTTGACTTTACCGGACTAAACTGTTTGGATGGCATGCTCCTATCCCTTCGTATCCGGAGTCAGCGTCAAGCGGAATCGAATTGCCGGTGCCTTTTCCAATAGTATCTTTATATACCTTGAAATCATGCCCGCTGCCTTTGGCTTCCTGTACATCGATGATTTGCAGGGTGTTCCGCTCAGATAACCTGCGTCTTCAGCGTGTGCCGTTTTTTTCCTGAATAATACTCTTTTTGGGGCGGTTTATCGGACTTTCCGTCAGATACGCCACAACGTACCGGATTGAAGCCGATTTTCTTTTAAGCTTCTTTTTTCCGGGCAGGGAGAAGGTGCCGTCTTCGGTCAGGGTATCCCTTTGCAGGCACCGTATTCCGCCGCGATACAGTCAATGGTCCGGTACTCCCGCAGGTATTTCAGGGTAATAGACAGCTTGTCTTGGACCGTCAGTTTTGGCGGTTTGCCGCCTTTTTGACGCAACGCGCCGTATTCCCTTTGCAGGATCGACAGCATTTTTTCAAATGTAGCGGTCTAATGTTGCCCTGGCGCAATTACTGTACGGAGGAGGCCGGGTCGGAAACATCTACAACCCCATTTGCCAGGGGCGTCCGTATGTAGATGCCTGCCGGGTTTGTTTCAATGATTTTGTTTTGCCCGTCAAGATTTTTTTCGTCCAGAACCTGTACTATCGGGAAACGCGGGTCAGCAGGGTTGACATCCACAACCTGAGCCCTGGATCCGTTTGAAAGCAGTACAAACTGGCCTATCGGGTAGATAGAGAGGGAAAAAACAAGCGCCCTTATGATACTTTCATTGTAGCGTTTACCCTCATTGCGCAAAAGATCCGTGATGCCTTCGTGGCCGCCGCGTGCATCTTTATGCGGACGCTTGGCAGTTATGGCTTCATAGGAACAGGCTACCGCGATGATTTTTCCGTAAAGGCCAATTTTATCGCCGGATAGTTTATGGGGATATCCTGAACCGTTCTCGCGTTCATGGTGTTCAAGCGCGGCGGCGTTTATGACCATCGGAAAGTCAAGCGATTTAAGTAGCTCAAAACCTATCGTGGGATGAAGCATAAGCATATTGCGGTCCTTCGTCGAAAGCTCGCTTCCACTCTGCACTATATGCGGCGGCAATTTTACCATGCCTATTTCATGTAGCAGGGCCGCTATGCCAAGTTCAATCAGGCGGTGCGCCGGCAGTTTCAGGTAGCTGCCTATAATTATGGAAATGATGGTTGACTTTACGGAATGAACCGCAAGAAAATCATAATTGCCCTCCGCCTTTATATCCTTTTGAACCTGTAGCAGGAAACGGCGGTTAACCTTTATTTCTTCGCAGACATCCCGTATTTTTTCGGCAACGATTTCATAGCTGATACGGCCGTTGCTGGCCGCCCGCGTAAATATATCCTCCGCGAAACGCTGAAAATCGGCATAAAAAACCATGGCGTCCGCCAGTTTTGTCCCATCGTTTAGTGACAGCAACCCGGCTTTTTTACTTTGTGCCTTAGTGCCGTTATGGTGGTTTTCCTGCGGCTGGCCCTCGCTCCTTACCTTGTCGAAATTCCATTCTTTAAGGGCGTTTTTTAATTCTAAGGTAAACGGCATCTCCTGCGATGTTAGTATAAACCCATCGTCAACATAGATCGGCTCCGAGAAAAAATAGTTTACCGGAATATCATTGATTGGAAAAAAATTCATAATATATCCATTGTTGGCATATCCATAGCGCCACAGGCCGGGTCTAGCCGGAATCTCGCAACGTGATCAAGACGGCAGGGCCTCTTCTTTGCCGATCGACTCTTCCTGCAAATCCCTAAGCGTCTTGGTATTCTGTATTAGTTTGTAATATACGCCTTCGCGGATAATTTTCACCGCTTCCTGCAACTGCACGTCATACTCCAAATCGTACACGGGGGCGATCACGGTACGGTTCTCCTCGTCCCTTATAAGCCGGCGGAGCAGGGAAAAGTCCAGCCCGTATTCGTCCTGTAGCTGGCGGGCAAAGCCGTCCACCACGCCGGGCGCCGCCTTTTTGTTGTTCTCAACAAATTTAGGAATAGCTTTTGAAGTGATCAGCTTGTTGAGTTTTTCGGCGTCCTCACTGGAAAATTTGGGAAACAATACTTCGCGGTCAGGCGGTATGCCGATCTTGTCAATATTTACATCGCTCGGCGTATAGTAACGTGCGGTCGTGATCTTGAATCCTGAGTGGCGCAGGGGGTACACCTGCTGTACGGAACCTTTGCCAAAAGATTTTTCGCCGACAAGGTACGCCCGTCCATGATCCTTGAGCGCACCCGCCACAATTTCGGAGGCGGACGCGGATCCGTGATTTATCAGTACGACAATGGGAATATGTTCCGGCACAACCGGGTTCCCAACCGCGTTGTAGACGGAATTCTGCTTTGCTATCCGCGATTTCACCGAAACAACCGTCCCTCCCTTGATAAAAAGGTTGCTGACACTCACGGCCGTGCTGAGCAGCCCGCCGTAATTGTTACGTAGATCAAGAATGAGCGCGGTATACCCCTTCTGTTTGAATTGTTCAAGGGCTTGCCGTGCACGTTCCGCCGTCATATTGCTAAAGCTGATCAGGCGAAGGTACCCGATGTCCCCTATCATATCATGTTTTACCGTGGGCACCTCGATAATGGCCCTTGTAAGGGTTACCGGGAATTCCAGTTTTTCGCCGCGGCGTATGGTCATATCGACTCTATCGCCGGCGGGGCCCTTTAGCAGCAACAACACCTCGTCCAGCGTCATATCGGCTGTGCTGTCGTCGCCGATTTTTACGATAAGATCGCCCGGCTGCAGCCCGGCCTTCCAGCCCGGGCTGTCCTCAATCGGGGCGGCAATCTCGACAAAATTTGGTTTTCCGCCGGAAATATACAACCCAACCCCGCCATAGCTGCCTTTTATCACATTCTGATCCAGATCCGTCATGTCCTTTTCTTTCAAAAATGCGGAGTATGGGTCGTCAAGCGCGTTGAACATACCGTTCATTGCGCCTTCGTACAGTGACTGGGGATCGACTTCTTCAACATAATTCTGCTGAATGAATTCAAACACCATCTGTATGATGGATTTATACTGCGGCTGTGTCTGTTCCTGTTCGGCGGCCTGCGCTTCCGCCCCGGGAACATAAACGCCCACAATAAAGAAACAAACAAAAAAAGTCAACGTCGCCCAGTATATTAACGGCGGCGCCTTGTTTAGACGGGACAAGCGTCCTTTTATTTTGGGGATAAACGGCAACATTACAGTAAGTATCTCCTATACTAAAATTATAGTCAATGGCCCGCGTTGCGAATCGGCAGTCTTACATTTACAAAGATTTTTCAGGTAATATGGGCGCATTTCCGGCACTTCGTGCCGGAAACCGGGCTTTGCGGGGTTCCGCCAGGCAAGCCCCTTGGGTTGCCCCTCCATTCCCTGCGGGAACGCTTCGCGGGAACGCTTCGCGCGAACGCTTCGCGCCCCTCCAATCCCTTGCGCGTTTCGTACACGGCTGCTTTTTCCGCAATTATAGGCCGATAATTGTAAAATTGCCGTGCCGCCGGCAGCAATTCAAACTTTGCGATTTTTTACACAAAAAAGACACGAATTTCCGCGTCCTTCAGCGTCCGCGTCCATCGCCTTGAGGATTTACAGATTGTCGCCGAGGATAAGGCGGTTTACAGTCATGGACTGTTTAGATTTTGCCTTCGGCGGTTCTGGCGGCGGCGGAGCCGGTTGCCGTATCACATTTACCGGCGGATTACGTCCGTTTTTTAGAACCGTTTTGTTCTTTCCATCATTGCGCACCACTGGCAGCGGCTGAGGTTCTTTAGCGTTCATGCTGTTCTCCTTCTAATTCATCATTGAATTTTAGAAACATAACCATTTCTACATTGGCGGTATCGATCATTATCTTGTCAACCGTTTCTAAGGGTATTATATCCGTTTTGCCATCGTTGTCACGCCAGCCATTTCGCGTCTTCCAGAATGAAATGTCCCTGCTGCGGAGAATTGGACCATTCCGTAGGCCATCCCATGATCCTCCGCTCATCTTTTAAGTCCAGAATAATATATGATTTGGTTTCAGTAAATGTTCCATACCATTCAGAAGGATAGGAAGTCTGATTGGTTATTTTGAACTTACGCAGCAGTTTATGTATACGGTCATTATTATATAAATATGACCACGCAAGGCCGATAATAAGCGCAATAATAA
>JAITKQ010000145.1 GCA_031278295.1 Spirochaetaceae bacterium
CGGTTACTTTGCGGACAGACCTTGCATTTGCTCCCGTTTTGTGCCAAAACGGTACGCAAAATGCCTATTTTAAGGTTGTCTGTCCATAATGTGTCTACATTATGGACAGACTCTATTTACACGGGCGAGTTCTGTAAGACAAGCTGCTCTGCGGCTTGCCGCTGTTTGGTGTGCAAGTGGCACACTAACATGCGGTAGAGGCCGTGGTCTACTACCATTTTTCGTGAGTATTTACTAATTCTAACCGCCCTAAAGGGCTGGGTATTAGACCCCACTGCGAATAAATCAGTGCTTCCTTAGGGCAAGGGGAAGCGATTTTACATTTACCGGTCTATCATTGCCGAAGGAGCCGTCGTGCACGAAACGCGGGGATTGGAGGGGCAACCCAAAGGGCTTGCCTGGCGGAACCCCGCAAAGCCCGGTTTCCGGCACTTCGTGCCGGAAATGCGCCCAAATTTTATGAAAAATTTTTGCAAATGTAAAACTGCTGAACGGGAAGTATGGACTATTGTGCGGGGATTTAATAACATTTTAGAAGCGGGCTTGTTCCAAAACCCGGTGGTTTTGAACCTAAGTTATTAAAAACCGGCAAAGCCCCTGATTTTTACCGAATTTAATGAAGCCGGACAAGCAAAGCTTGTATTCCAGGAGCTGAAGTTTTGGAACAGCCTTAAGTTATAACAATTTCATTGAGGCAGGAGACGTTTTTATGGATAAAGAACGGCTGGATTACCTTAAATCCATATCCAAAGAGATACGAAAGCTGACGATAGAAGAGATCGGTACGTTTGGGACGGGGCATATCGGCGGTTCCATGTCCATAGTGGATGTACTGGCCTTGCTGTACTTCCACCGCATGAGGATCGATCCGTCCCGACCCAGGATGGAGGGCAGGGATCAGCTTGTGGTTTCCAAGGGACATGCGGGCCCGGCAGTTTACGCGGCCCTGGCGCTCAGGGGCTTTTTCCCGAAAGAATGGCTGGCGACGCTGAATCAGGGCGGCACCAAACTGCCCAGCCACTGCGACCGGAACCTTACCCCCGGCATTGATATGACGGCAGGCTCGCTGGGGCAGGGCTTTTCCGCCGCGATGGGTATCGCGCTCGCGCTCCGTATGGACAAAATCGATGCCCATGTGTATACGATAATCGGCGACGGCGAGTCGGACGAAGGACAGGTTTGGGAGGGCGCCATGTTTGCGGCATCGCAAAAACTTTCCAACCTTGTCGCCTTTACGGATCACAACAAACAACAGCTTGACGGTTATACCAAAGATATAATTGATTTGGGCGAGTTGGACGCCAAGTGGCGGGAATTCGGCTGGTTTACGCAGCGGGTTCCGGGCCACGACATCGCCGCCCTCGATGACGCCGTAGAAAAGGCCCTGTCGCAGAAAGAAAAACCTTCGATGATCGTGATGGATACGGTTAAGGGAAAGGGATGCAACTTTGCCGAAGGGGTCGAAAAGAATCACAGCATGGTCTTTAACATGGAAAAGGCGAGGGAAGCCATTGCCGCGCTTGAGGCGGAGGGGTAAGGATGGAAACAAAAGAAATACGCGAAGCTTATGTCAACACATTGCTTGAGCTGGGCGCAAAGAATCCCAACATTGTCGTGATGGAAGCGGACCTTATGTCCTGTACGAATACGGGGGCTTTCAAAAAAGCGTACCCTGACCGGTTTTTTAACGTCGGCATAGCGGAGGCAAACATGGTCTGCGTTGCCGCCGGACTTTCCGCGGCGGGCAAGATCCCGTTTGCCGCGACTTTCGGCTGTTTTGCCTCACGGCGGGTGTACGATCAGTTTTTTATTTCCGGCAACTACGCGAAGCTTAACGTAAAGCTGGTCGGAACAGACCCCGGCGTTACCGCCGCGTTTAACGGCGGCACCCACATGCCGTTTGAAGACCTTGCCCTGATGCGGGCGGTCCCCCGCCTTACGATCCTGGAACCCTCCGACGCGATCAGCGCCGCCGCGTTGATAAGGCAGGCCGCCGGGATTTACGGTTGCGTGTACCTACGCTTCCCCCGCAAACCGGTGCCCGTCCTGTACCCGCAGGATGAAAAATTCAGCATAGGCCGCTCCAAGGTTCTCAAGTCCGGCAAGGATGTCTGCTTTGTGGCCCTAGGAAGCCTGATGGTAAACGAGGCGCTCAAGGCGCGGGAACTTCTTGCGGCGGACGGCGTTGACGCGGGCGTACTGGACGTGCTCAGCCTGAAACCGATAGACGGTGATGCTATTCTGAACGAGGCCGCCAAGGTAAAGGCCGTGTTAAGCGCCGAGAATCACCAGATCATTGGCGGCTTAGGCAGCGCTATCGCGGAAATTCTTGCGGAAAACGGCTTTAAGGGTAAATTTGCCCGCATCGGCATCAACGATGAGTTCGGCGAGGTGGGTACACAGGACTACCTGGTAAAGCGCTTCGGCCTGGACGCGGAAACCCTGGCAAAACGGGCAAAGTCCCTGTTGTCCTAAGGGTTTGTGGTAAAACGTGTATTTAACGGTACGTCCGGTGTATCGGTATGGCGGACACTGAGGGGTTTGGGTTTGTCGGCGTAGCCCGTCCCCGCCTCCCCCGCTTCTGCATGATAACGGGGTCTGACCCCAGAGGGCCTGACCACTCTGTCCGCGGCCCCTTCGCCCCTGTCCCCCGCCTCCGCTTGATAACGGGGCCTGACCCCAGAGGGGCAGGCCCCTCTGTCCGGGTACTTTCGCCCCTGCCTTCCGCCTCCCCCGCTTCTGCTTGATAACGGGGTCTGACCCCATCTGACCCCGGTCTCCGTGGCCCCTCCGACCCCCGTCCCCGCCTCCTCCGCTTCTGCTTGATAACGGGGTCTGACCCCAGAGGGGCAGGCCCATATACGCACTAACTTAAATCAAACCTTTGATTTAATGATATACCGCAAAAAGCACCGGAGGTTTGTATTATGCCTTGTATTATGCCGTCGATAGCCCGGTTGCTACCGCTGCTTGGAGAGAATTACGAGCGGAAATGTATCGACCCGGAATTATACGGCGCGCGCGTGAAATCAAAACGCCCGACGGTTTAATGATGCTCTGTTTGTTTCATCCGCTCAACGGCGTGTCGCTTATGGCGGTCAGCACGGCCGCATCCGACACGCGAATGCCAACAAAGTTAACCCGTCAACGAAGTTGGCATATTTGCGTAATGAAATGAGCTCTCGCCGGGCAACAATGATTGCCCCAAAGTTAATTATTGTCTCCATAGCGGGGCGGGGGTTCGGCAACCGCCATTTTCATGCCCCCGGCGGCGGCAATGCCGCCGAGTCTCCGTTTTTCCGCCTCGTTGTCTTCCAGGGCAAGGCAGGCCGCCGCCTTTACCGTCCTGGCAAGCGCTACGCCGAGCGAACAGGCAGCCGCGATCTCCCCCACGTCCGCTGCGGCAATCGCGGCAAGGCTGCCGTAGCGCTTCATGATCCGCCCCGCCCGCCTTGCCCCAACGCCCTCTATCGTCTCCAGCAGCGGGAAGGCAGCTTCTTTTGACCGCAGGCGCTGGTTAAGCCCTGTGGCAAAGCGGTGCGTCTCGTCGCGGACAGCCTGCAAGACCTTCAACGCCTCGGAACGCCTGGAAAGTTTAAGCGGTTCGTGTGCGCCGGGCAGCCAGATTTCCTCGTCCCGCTTGGCAAGGCCGGCAAGATCGCAATCAAGGCCGAGTTCCGTGAGAACGCCCAGCGCGGCGTTTACCTGACCTATGCCGCCATCTATCAGGATGAGGTCCGGCGCTTCCCTGCCCTCCCGAATCAGGCGGGAGTAACGCCGTTTTACCGCCTCGCGCATAGCGGCAAAGTCGTCAACTATGCCTATCACGGAACGCAGCTTAAACAGGCGGTAGTTTTTCTTGTCGGGGATGCCGTTTTTGAACGAAACAAGGCTTGCCACGGGGTGTTTTCCGTCAAGCTGGGCTATATCAAAGCCTTCGATCCGTTCCGGACGTCGGCGCAGGTTCAGAGCCGCCCTTAACTCGTCAAGCGCCGGTCCGGCGCCGCGTTCCTTGAGCCGCTTCCGCAAATCCTCAAGCGCGTTCTGACGCGCCATAGCTATGGCCGCCAGATGCCGCTTCTCCCCGTCCTCGCCGTTTTCGGGTGAACGGAATTCCGGCGCATAGCCAAAACGCTCCCTAAAGTAGCGCCCTATGTTGGAAAAGCGCCCTTCCTGCCAGCCAGCCTGATTTTGAACAGGGGCGGACTGCCCGGCCCCGCCTGGAGTTTGCACGGGGAGCAAAGCGCCAAGCTCAAGACGCTTCGCGTCTTGAGCCGTCATCAGAAAGATTTTTACAGGCGGCGGGCGATCCTCCGAATAGTAGGACGAGATGAAGGTTTCAAGTGAGTCCTCCTCGGCGGCGGCGGAACAGGCGCGGTACAGCTCCCTACCGGTAAGTTTGCCGCCCCGCATCGAAAATACGCTAAAACACGTCAAAACCCCTTCCGCCGCCCATGCTATATAGTCACGCCCGGTCTCGTCAAAATCTACGACGGAGTTTGCGGCGGCAAGATTCTCCACATCGGCAATGGCGTCCCTTAACCGCGCCGCATTTTCAAAATTCAGCGCCACCGCTTCCTCCCTCATCCTTGCGCCCAAATCGCTTACCAGCGACCCGGTCTCTCCGGCAAGAAGTTTAGCCGCCCGCTCCACGTGAAGCGCGTAGTCGGCTTCGCCGATCCTGCCGCAGCATGGAGCGGCGCAGCGTCCGATGTGAAAGTACATACACGGGTTGTCCTTTTTGCGTAGCGAGCGGCATTTTCGCAACGGGAAGAGCTTTTCGATCAGACGCAACATCCCGTCAACCGCCTGCACGTTGGCAAACGGGCCGAAGTAGCGCGAACCGTCCTCCACTATGTGCCGCGTCCTGAAGAGTCTGGGGAACGCTTCCGCCGTCAGGCGAATCACGGGGTAGGACTTGCCATCCTTCAGGTTTATGTTGTAGCGGGGCGTATGCTGTTTTATCAGCGTATTTTCCAGCAGCAAGGCTTCGTACTCGTTGGAAACGATGATCGTCTCGATCGCGCGCGTCCGCCTGATCAATGTGGCGGTCTTAACGTCCTTGCGCCCGCCGAAGTACGCGGACAGCCTGTTACGCAGGGACTTGGACTTGCCGACATAGATTATCCGCCCTTCCCCGTCCCGCATTATATAGCAGCCCGGCAGTTCCGGCGCGTCCCGGGCCGAATTTTTCAGCTTCCGGTAATTTTCGTCGGGTAAACCATCCGTCATACCGTCCCTATTATACCCCGGACCTTCCGGTATATCCATTACCCGTAGATTTTTACCGTCAGGGGCGCGATCACCGTCAGGGGCGGACCGGCCTCCCGCATGATACAGTAGCTTACTGTTTCATCCTCATGAGCGCCTTCTAAGTCCCGACAGGGGGGGGGGGGGGGATCAGCTGTCCAACAGCATCACGACCAGGCGCGGTAGCGAAATAAAATTTCCTACCATGCCTCCGATTGAGGAAAGAAAGAAAACGAGCAGGATATGGGTGATACGGTTTTTGTATATACCTTTTAGGCTGCTTAAACTTTCCGTTAGGGTTTCGGCATCCGCGACGCGCGGGCGGCGCATAAGGGCCTGAACAACGCCGGAAAACATGCCGATGCCTATGACGGGTGACAGAGTAGCGACAGGCGCTCCGATAAACGACACAAGTATCGCAAGCGGGTGGGCAAACGCGACAAGCGAGCCGGCGGCGGCGAGCGATCCGTTCCAAAGAATCCAGCGCCGCAGCATACCAAGGCTGACGCCGGCGCCAGCCCGGAAAAAACCAAGCGCTATGATCGCGACTATGGCGGCGGGCACTATCCAGGACGCTACCTTGCCTCCCGGCCCCGGTTGTCGCACCGTTTCCAGATCGGAGACATCGTCCGTCTCCGTACCGGCGGATATACGCTCAATATACGTTCTGATCCCTTCCAGATGCCCCGCCCCGACAACCGCCACCGCCTTGCGGTTTCCGTCCCCGGAGGCGTCCAGCCAAATTTTGGCCGCCAGGTAGCGGTCACGTTCATCTATCAGGGTTTCCTTTACCGGGGGCAGGTAGTCCGCCAGCTCTTTCATCATGCCGTCCAGCTCACTCTGCTTTTTAAGGTCTTCTATCTCGGCCTCGCTCAGTTTTTCCACAGTGAAGGCGCTGGAAAGCAGGCCGGCAAGGAGTTTGCATTTATCCCAAAAACCGCATTTGGACCAGGCGCGCCGCAGGGTCTGCTGAACATCACGGTCACAGAACGAGTAAGGAACACCCAGTTCCACCGCGGCGTCTACGGCGGCGCGCATCTCTTCGCCCGGTTTTACGCCAAGATCGTCCCCCAGCCTATACTGAAAACTGGACAGCACAAGGTTGGCGATCAACAGGAAACCCTTTCCCTCGCGGATAACCTTGATGATATCAAGCTTTGCCCAACTGTCCTTGTGCGTCATAGCCTCAAAACGGCCGTTATCAAGCTCGATGCAAACAATGTCCGGCCTTTCGCGCAGGATCACATCCCTCACCTCGTCTATACTTTCCCTGGATATATGCGCCGTACCGATAAGTATTATTTCCCGCCCGTCAAGGCGTAAATCTATGCGTGTGTCGCCATTTTCAGCCATGTTTAACCTTTTTTGACCGCGGCGGCGTGATCCGTCACGCCGCCGCCACCAAATTGTATGTTTCTTTGTTTCAAAATCCATTCGTTCAAACGCCATTCTACAAGATCCAGGCGTTTCATGTCACGGAATTCAATAAAAAACTTGTCGGCAAGCAAGTGCTCACCCCTAATATCGTAGTAATTTGCCAGATAAAACAGCATTTGCGCCTTGACTCGCTGATTCTTCTCCTGATCGACGCGGCGTAGCACGTCCATTTCGCCGGAAAAATCATAAAACAGACGCATAACATGGTAGTCCAACCTGCCGCGGTCAAGTTTCCTCAAAGCCTGTCCTACAAAAGCTTTTAGCTCGTTGTTCCTACCGCCGCCCTTCAGCCAATTTATGGCGGCGAGCATAGCGTAGCTGTTTTCGCCTGAAGCCTTGTTGTAGGCCGTTTCAAAGGCCCGCGCGGCTTCGGCATAAAGGCCCTTCTTCATTTTTTGAATGCCAAGCCCCTCAAGCGCGAAATAATAGTCCGGACGCAGCCTGACGATCATTTCGTAATCGCGTTCCGCGCCGTCAACATCGCCCAACTCGTCGCGTATCCCCGCGCTGTACACGTACGCGATAAAAATACCCGGCCCCAGCCTGCTCGCGTTGTCAAATTCTTCAAGCGCTTCCCGCTTCTCTCCCGTTTCCAGCAGAACACGGCCCCTGTCGTACGAAACCCAGTAACTGTCCGGACTCAGGCTTTTTGCCGTATCAAGGTCGGAAAGCGCCTCTGTCAGACGTCCGTTTTCACGGTAAAAGCGCCCCCGTTCGCTGTAGGGCTCGCTGCGGGCGGGGTACAGCCCTACAGCCTTGTTTAGCAGCGCTTCCGCCTCGTTGGCCTTCCGCACGAGGCGGTACACGTTGGCCCTGCCGTGCATCGCGTCCATGTTGAGCGGATCGGCGGCGAGGGCGCGGTCGAAATACGAGGCGGCCAGACTTACGGACTTTGCATTGATAAAAATTTGACCAAGAACGTTGAGCGCCGGGACATGTGACGGATCGTCTTTTACGATTTCTTCAAGTAGCCGCCGCTGTTCCTTCGTCCTGCCGTAAGCCCCCTCGATGTTCGCTAGGATAAAACGGCTTTCCACATCGCTTTTGTCCCCGTTGACCAGGTCTTCCGCAACTGCGCGCGCCTCTTCCAGCCTGCCGGCGGAAACCAGTACGGAAGCCCTTAGCCGTCTGTTAGGCCTCAGTTCCGCCTCTTCCGGGCTAAGCGTGTCAAAAAGGGCGATAGCGCCATCAATATCACCCGCCTCAAGCAGGGCGGCAAGCTTGTCGATGAATCGATCCCGCGCGGGCGGCGCCTCTACGGTTTCGGGAACCGTTTCCGGCACGGCCGCTTTTGGGGGCGAAGCGCATGAGCAGGCAAGCAGTACCAGGCAAACGGTAAGCGGGCCGACCGCTGCGAATCCTCTTTTTTCTGCAAACATATTTTTTATTATCGGAGAAGCGCGGAAAAAAATCAAAACGAAACTGAGCGGCTTGGCGGCTTGGCTTCACAAGGTAGGGGGGGGGGGGGGGTAGCGGGTAGTGAGTCATGGGCAGAAGCCCGACGGCGGGCGTGTATGTAAAATTAGAGGAAGCCGCTACTGGGGTCAGCCCCCGGTCTGGGAAGGCTGAGGTGAGGGTCAGACCCCTTTCGGAGGAGGCTGCGGACGGGGTCAGCGCCCGGACGGGAAGGCTGAGGGCGGGGTCAGCCCCGGACGGGGGAGGCTGAGGTAGGGGTCAGCCCCCGGATGGGGAAGACCGAGGGCGGGGTCAGCCCCCGGACGGGGAAGGCTGAGGTAGGGGTCAGCCCCCGGTCTGGGAAGGCTGAGGTGAGGGTCAGCCCCCTTTCGGGGAAGCTTCATCTGGGGTCAGACCCCGGACGGGGAAGGCTGAGGTAGGGGTCAGCCCCCGGTCTGGGAAGGCTGAGGTGTGGGTCAGACCCCGGACGGGGGAGGCTGAGGTGCGGGTCAGCCCCCGGACGGGGAAGGCTGAGGATCGGGTTCAGCCCCGGGAGGGGAACGCTGAGGGCGGGGTAAGCCCCCGTATGGGGAAGACCGAGGGCGGGGTCAGACCCCGGACCAAGAAGGCTGAGGTAGGGGTCAGCCCCCGGACGGGGAAGGCTGAGGTGAAGGTCAGACCCCGGACGGAAAACCCGGCCAGCCATGCCTGGAGTTTCGCCAAACGAAACTCCAGGCGTTCAAAAAAAGACCAGCCAACCGCACAGGCAAGAAAATCTATACCGATGATGTCATAGCCCCCTGCACCTCATCCGGGCATTTTTCGGTATAAGCGCGGGCATTGGCTACCGTGGTATTCGCTTCTACCGGGACAGGGCTGCACCGCAGCCTTGTGAGCCATTTCCACCCGCGGGTACCCGCAGGCTTTGGGGCAAGGGGCCGGCAACTTTAGTTACCGCGACTTCCCCCTTTTTATACTGGACTTAACTAGAAGCGCTATATTGGCGTGAATTTGCGTAATTTGTGGAATTTTCCCCTGTTAGACCGGTTTTCAGCGGTTTTTACGCATTTACTTCCTTCAAATGCCGATATATTATTAAGTATGATCACCATCATTGACGGAAATGTTGCTGATATTAAATTTGAAAACGAAAAAAACCTAGGCGATGTACTGGCCGGCATCGAAAGGTGGGTTGACGGGAGCGGATTTTGCCTGAGCCGCATAAACATCGACGGTGTCGAAGCGGAAACAAGCGATATGACCGCCCTTTTTGACGCCGAGATCAGGGATACAAAGACATTGCTGATAGAAACCACGCCGTTTGCCGTTCTTTA
>JAITKQ010000036.1 GCA_031278295.1 Spirochaetaceae bacterium
TCTGGGCGAAAGCCGTTTTACCAAAGAAGACTACAATGCCTCCGGCGTTTATTTTATGGACGACCCGGATTATCTTGAACGGATGTTTCTGGACATTCTCAGCTTGGAGCCCTCCCCGCCCCTATGAAAAATTAAAGTTCCAGCGACAGTGTGCGCGCCTTTTCCTCAATGTACGCGATAAAGTCCGCGGTCTTCATGGGCGGAAGCTGCCTAGCTGTCCCGCCGCCGCCATCGCCGCCAGCGCCGCCAGCGCGCAGACGTACCGAAACGGTCCCTTCCGTCGCTTCCTTTTCGCCTACGACAAGCATGTACGGAATCTTGCGGGTCTGGCAGGCGCGTATTTTGGCGTTCAGACGCTCGCTGCCAAGCTCCGTTGACACTCGAATGTCGTGTTCCCGCAACGCGGCGGCCACCTTTTCCGCGTATTCGTTAAAAGCCTCCGAGACGGGTATCACGGCGGCCTGTTCCGGCGCGAGCCATACGGGGAATGCCCCGCCAAAATGTTCGATGAGTACGCCGAAAAAGCGTTCCAGTGAACCAAGCAGTGCGCGGTGAACCATGTAGGGGCGTTTATGCAGGCCGTCTTTGTCGATGAAGGTCATGTCAAAACGTTCCGGTTCGTTAAAATCAAACTGAATCGTAGTCATCTGCCATTCCCGCCCAAGCGCGTCCTCTATTTTTAAGTCGATTTTCGGGCCATAGAACGCGCCGCCGCCCTCGTCAAGCTCGTAAGGAAGCCCCTGTTTTTCAATCGCTTTGCGAAGGCTCGTAAGCGCGGCGTCCCAGAGTTCCTGATCGCCGACAGATTCGGCAGGCCGCGTCGCGAGGTAGGCCTTTATGTCTTTAAACCCGAAAACCTTCCAGAGCTGGAGGCTAAAACGCAGGGTTTCTTCGATCTCACCCTCCATCTGTTCCGGCGTACAGAAAATATGGGCGTCGTCCTGCGTAAAACCGCGTACACGCAGAAGCCCGTGCAGCACGCCGCTCCGCTCGTAGCGGTACACCGTCCCCAACTCGGCCCAGCGGAGCGGCAGCTCGCGGTACGACCGGCCCCTGGACTTGTAAATCATTATATGAAACGGGCAGTTCATCGGTTTTATCATGTAATCCTGCTTGTCGATCTGCATCGGGCTGTACATGTTGGAACTGTAAAAGCCAAGATGCCCGGAAGTCTCCCACAGCCAGCGTTTGCCTATATGCGGCGTGTACAGGATTTCGTAACCGTTCCGGTAATGCTCCCGCCGCCAGAAATCTTCTACGGCAACGCGCATACGCCCGCCCTTGGGATGCCAGTAGATGAGGCCCGCCCCCGCCTCCTCGTGTGTGGAAAACAGGTCCAGTTCCTTGCCCAGCCTGCGGTGGTCCCGTTTTTCAACCTCCTCGAGAAAGGCAAGGTAAGCCTTCAAATCTTTCGGGTTTTCCCAGGCCGTACCGTAGACACGGGTAAGCATCTCACGCTTCTCGTCGCCCCGCCAGTACGCGCCGGCGATGTTCATCAGCTTGAAGGCCGCGGAGTTTATCTCACGTGTATTGGCAAGGTGCGGGCCGCGGCACAAATCGGTAAACACAGCCTCGCCCGCGGAATTTCTCTGTTCGTACACGGAGATCGTTTCGCCTTCCGGGATGGCATCCAGGATTTCGATTTTAAAGGGTTCAGCGGAAAAACGCTTTTTCGCCTCGTCCCGCCCAAGCTCCACACGGACAAAATCCTCACGCGAATCGATAATTTTTTTCATTTCGGCCTCTATCGCCGTCAAATCCTCGTTCACTATGGGCTTTTCAAACAGGAAATCGTAGTAAAAACCGTTCTCGATAGCCGGTCCTATCGCCGTTTTCGTTCCCGGAAAGAGCCGCGTTACCGCCTCCGCCAGGACATGGGCCGTCGAATGGCGTAGCGCCTGCAATTTTTCGCTGTTTTTTGACTGAATACCAGACATAGATACCCCTGTTTTAGGCTATATGGAAAACCGCTAAACGTCTAGGAGTTTGTCGCGCTTCGCGCGTAAAATCCCGGAAAATCGCCGCTGTTTTGTACCGCCTGACAGAGCTGCCATAGCCGGGGAAAAGGCTTCCGAATGGCAGGCGCAAGATATTTGGTGATGTGTATGGAAAGGGTATCCCCGGTCCGGCGGAGACGGGAGGCCGGAAGCGCCTGGCTATCACTGGGGGGGGGGGGGGGCGTGCGCAAGCTTAGCCTTAAACCGGCCTCCGAAAAACAAACGCGCCGGAGGGGTGGGTGCTTGTTCATTTTTTCCACAAAATGACTTACACTACCTGTATGAAACTTATTTGCCTTGATCTTGAAGGCGTTCTTGTGCCTGAAATATGGATCGCCTTTTCGGAAGCGTCCGGCATAGAGGAATTGCGCCGCACGACCCGGGACGAGCCGGATTACGATAAACTGATGGCTTTCCGCCTCGGTATACTGTCGCGTAAGGGACTCAAGTTGCCGGACATACAGAAAGTGATAGCCGGCATGTCGCCGCTCCCCGGCGCGGTGGAATTTACCGCCACCCTCCGCGCCAAAACCCAGCTTATAATCCTGTCCGACACATTCGAACAGTTTGCCCGGCCGCTGATGCGTCAGTTGGGCTATCCGGTGCTTTTTTGCAATACGCTGGTGACGGCGGACGACGGCACGGTGGTCTCGTGGAAACTGCGGCAACGGAACGGCAAGAAGAAGGCGGTGCGGGCGTTCAAGTCCTGCGGCTGCGAAGTCTTTGCGGCCGGCGATTCGTTTAACGATCTCGCTATGATAGAGGAGGCCGGAAAAGGATGCCTCTACCGCGCCCCGCCCGCCATCATTGATGCGTACCCGCACATACCCTGCGTTGAAAATTACGGCGGGTTGATGGGGCAGGTGGATGCGTTCCTAGAGAATCGCTGACAGACGCAGGCGGCGGCCTCTTAATTTATACTGACGGCGCAAGGCCGGACAACTATTTAGTATTATAACGCTCAGTACTGTTTTTCGCGCCAGGCGTTGCTTTGCTTGTGTTGCAAATATACCAGTCCGACAAGGTATTGGAGTCTGTTTTTGCTTCGTCCCTGCATAACGTGCGCGTTGCCGTTGTTTTGTCGCTGTCAACCGCGTCCGTATAGCCGGGCGATTTTACCGCCCCGCCGTTTTTGTCAAGCCACGCGCCCTGCTTGGCCAGCAGTTCTGCCGCCTTGGTAAGCGTCTTGTTCTTTGTCCATGCGTCCGGGCTCTCGGCTATTACAAGCGCGTCGATGATAAGATCATCCTGATCAACAAGGTAGATTACATCCGTATTGTGCAGGTACTTTGTATCAACCGGTACCCAAAGGTCGCGGGCCGTAGAGCTTACATCCTTTTCATTACTTACCGTTATTTCCGATAGCCCGGTGTTTTCTCCTAATTCGTCCTTCACCGTATCCCCGTTTTTGGTACGCATATGCAAGGTTATGTATTCGTTCGCGTTGACTTCCGCACCGGGGAATTCATAAACCGGCTCGTCTATGCCCATGCTTGCCAAAAATAAACGCATCGCCCCCAGATTTCCTTCTGTTTTCGTATAAAGTTCTATAAACTCTATCGAATACTTTCCCTTAGAACTCGTGCCTTGCTCAGTCCTCACCTCGTTCAGCCTGAGCGAAGGCAGGCGGTAATTCCGCGTTTTTACCGGTACAAGCAGGTTTAGGCTGTTGCCGCCCGTATCCTCCACCAGTATGTCGGCGATAATGCTCTTGCCGCCGGAATGGTCCTCCTTTAAGTGCAGCGCGATTGTCGATTCGTACTCGCCGGAAAAATTTTCCAATTCCAATTCCAGATTCTGATCCTCATGGGTCGCGATCAACCTAGCCCCTAGCACCTTAACCGGCACGGAAAACTGAAAATCAATTTCCGTGCCTGAAGCCGCCTTGTAAGAGACGAACACGGGCGCTTCCGTGCCTAGGCCCAAAACCCTGTTGATTTCCGTACTGTCATCGCATGACGGCAGAATGCCGCACAACAGCGCACCCAAAAAAAACGACGCAAAAAATTCTTTCCTCATAAATGTCCTCCGTCAATGAAATACTTCGCTCCCGGTATTACACCGGCCCTTTACAATAAATTGGCGCGTAACATGCTGTTTGCTTTGGATTTTCCAAAAAAAATTTATAAAACCCCCATTTGCCGTAGCGCCCCTGTCCGGCGGGGCACGGTTTTTCAATGTACGGGTACGGCAGCGCCTTCAATCGACCCAATCGACCTTAACCGGCAATTCAAACTGCCGGATTTTTTACGCAAAAAAGGCGCGAAAATAGCCTTGACACCCGATGTCTTGTTTGAAAGTCCCTAAGAGCTTATATTAATTGCATGGCTTTGAACTGCGGTATCGTGGGGCTTCCCAATGTAGGAAAATCCACCATCTTTTCGGCGTTAAGCTCCGCGCCGGCAGAAGCGGCAAACTATCCTTTTTGTACGATAAACCCGAATATAGGCGTTGTGAATATGCCGGACGGGCGGCTTGAGGCATTGGCCGCCATCTTTAAGCCGGTACGAACCATCCCGGCGACGGTGGAATTCGTTGACATAGCGGGACTCGTAAAGGGCGCGTCCAAGGGCGAGGGGATGGGCAACCAGTTTCTCGCGCACATACGGGAGGTCGGCGTGATAGCGCAGGTGGTACGTTGCTTTGAAAATCCCGATGTTATCCATGTCAACAGCAAGGTTGACCCCGCTTCCGACATGGAAACTATAAATATTGAGCTTGCCCTTGCCGACCTCCAGACGCTTGTGAAACGACAGGAGCGGGCGGAACGGGCGCTGAAGGTGCAGGCGCAGGGAGAAAAGAAGACTGCCGAAACCGTGCTTGCGGCGCTTGGCAAAATCAGGGCGGAGCTGGAGGAGGGCAAGCCTGCCCGTTCAGCGGATTTAACCGATGACGAACGGAACGCCGTTTACGACTGTCATTTCATCACTTTAAAGCCGCAGGTCTACATCTGCAACACGGACGAGGCCGGCGTAAAATCAGCGGTTTCCGGTAGGCCGGACGCCCGCATACAGTCGGTAAAAAGCCGTGCGGCGGCGGAAGGCAGCGAAGCGGTCGTTATTTGCGGTAAATTCGAGGCCGAGCTCGCGGGAATCGAAAACATTGACGAGAAAAAAGCTTTTCTCCAGGAGCTGGGCTTGCGTGAAACCGGTCTTGCAAGCCTGATTCAGGCCTGTTACCGGCGCTTGGGTCTTGCGACCTTTTTTACCGCCGGCAAGGACGAATGCCGCGCCTGGACCATAAACGCGGGGGACACGGCCCCCCGCGCCGCCGGCGTGATTCACAGCGACTTCGAGAAAGGTTTTATCAAGGCCGAAGTCTACAGCTTTGATGACATCGTAAAGTACGGTACGGAAGCCAAAATTAAGGAAGCAGGAAAGTACCGCGTCGAGGGCCGGGACTATATAGTCCGGGACGGCGATGTGATGTTTTTTAAATTCAATTTGTAAAAGCAATTAAAACCAGGGAGGTTTTATGATTGAAAAACAAGTGCTGGGGCCGCAGGAAAGGCCGGATTTGCGTCACTGGATACCCTTAAGTTTTCAGCATGTGTTCGCGATGTTCGGGGCAACGATATTGGTCCCGCTTTTGACAGGCTTAAGCCCTTCGGCAGCCCTTTTTTCCGCCGGCACGGGGACGCTTATCTATATTTTGCTTACCGGTGCGCAGGTTCCCGCCTTTTTGGGCTCATCCTTCGCGTTCATACCTCCGCTTATATCGATAAGTTCCGCCTACGGTATGCCTTACGCGCTTGGCGGGGCCTTTGCCGCCGGAATTTTCTACTGTGTCGCGGCCGGAATCATCAAAATAGCAGGGACGCGCTGGCTGGACCGCGCGTTGCCGCCCGTGGTGATAGGCTCGGTAATTGTCGTTATCGGGCTTAACTTGGCGCCGACAGCGATGAGCATGGCGATGAATGACGCCGGGGGGAATTACAGCCTTGCCATGCTTTCGATAGCGTTTGTCACGCTGGGCGTTACGGTTGCCGCAAACATATTCCTTAAAGGCTTTTTCAGCACGATACCGATACTGATAGGGCTTGTTTCCGGTTATGTTTTTACGCTGGTAATGGGGCGCTTCTTTTCCGCGTACGACATAATCGACTTTCAGGGCGTTAAAGACGCCGTATGGTTCGCTCCGCCGCAATTTGCCGCTCCCAAATTTAATTTTGTCGCCGTTCTGACCTTCATAATCGTAAGCCTCGCCACGATTTGCGAACATCTGGGAGATATGCTTGTAACCAGCAAGGTTGTAGGCTGTGACTTTTACAAATCGCCCGGTCTCCACCGCACACTTTCAGGCGACGGGCTTGCGACCGCATGGGCCTCGCTGTGGGGCGGCCCGCCAAACACCACATACGGCGAAAACATTGGCGTTATGGCCATAACACGGGTCTATTCCGTTGCCGTGATAGGCGGGGCGGCGCTTATCGCGATAATCCTTTCGTTCTTTCAGAAATTCAGCGCGTTGATACGGACTATACCGACTCCCGTAATGGGCGGCATCTCAATGCTGCTGTTCGGTATAATAGCGTCCAGCGGACTCCGCACAATCGTGGAAAGCGGCGTTGATTACAAGGACAAACGCAACCTGACAATATCGTCCGTGATATTCGTGATAGGGATCGGCGGCGGACGCCTTGCCTTCAGCGTAGGCGGCGGGGTGCAGTTTCAGCTTGCCGGTGTCGCCCTTGCCACACTTGTCGGAATAATACTGAACTTTGTTTTTCCGCAGACCAAAAACCGGTAGACCTTGAAAAAATGCCGGAACATCAGAATATAGGGTACAAACAGATAGTGAGCTTGGGGATAAAGCTGGAGGGGGTAGCGATAAAACAACTATTAAACCGCCTAAAGACGGCGTAAACGGCGATGTAAAAGGTGAATCTGGAAAACCGCATATAGCCGGAATTGTTATGGGGGACGGCAAAAAAGGCGCGTGGATCGTGAAGGTACGGGGGTACAAATGACAAATCCGCTGGTAAGCATAGGTACGCTTTCGTACAACAGCGCGGCTTTTATCCGTGAAACTATTCAGTCGGTACTTTTGCAGGTATACCGGAATTGGGAATATGTTATATGCGATGATTGTTCGACGGATGATACGGTTGAAATAATTAAATCATACAATGACCCGCGGATAAAACTTTTTGTAAATAAAAAGAATTTGGGATATACGGAAAACGGTAAACGCCTGCGCCAATACCTTAACGGCGCTTTCGTAAAAATATTGGACCATGATGACATGTTATATGCCGACTGCATTAACCGGGAGCTTGATGTTTTTTTGACCAAAGACGACGCGGGAATGGTAACCTGTAACGCCGATTTTATAAACGCTGCCGGGAAAAAATTGTACGTCAACAGAGTCCCTTTCAGGGAAGACGCCGTAAGCAGAAAACAGGTGCTCGACTGTATGTTCCGCACAGGCCGCAATTCGTTTATCGACGGGAGCCGTTCCATGCTGCGCAGGGAAGCGCTGGAGCGGGATTTTCCGCTGTCCGCCGGTGAAAAACTTTATATAATTCACGAGACACTATGCGCGTACAGGGTGCTGCCGGTCTCCTTACAGACGAGAATATCGAGTATAAAAGATTTTCGGAAAGCGTACAAAAGTTTATATTTGAACAGGGAATTACGCATATCGCGCTTGCAGTACATAAACGTCTGTATCGTAAATGTTATTAATTATTTTATACGATCCTTGGTTAAGATTTTAGCGAATATATAAGAAGTATGCGAAGTTTACAAAATATGCTTGTTACAGGCGGCGCCGGTTTTATCGGCAGTAATTTTATCCGCGTGATGCTGGAACAAACCGCTGGTTTTGAAGGACGCATAATCAACATGGATGCCCTTACATACGCGGGAAACGCCGCCTTTTTGTACGATGTCGCAAAAAAATACGGCGGTGAACGCTATATTTTTGAACACGCGGACATACGGAACAAGGAGTCTGTCGATCGTATCTTCGCGGAATATGCCGTCGATACGGTTGTTCATTTCGCGGCTGAAACACATGTGGACAGATCAATAGTAAAACCGGACGACTTTATAACGACAAATGTAACAGGAACATTCACACTGCTGGAAGCGGCGCGCCGGAACTGGCTGGACAAGTCCGGTTCAATGCGTAGGGACGTTCTGTTTCATCACATAAGTACGGATGAAGTGTACGGCTCACTGGGAGATGCCGGGTACTTTACAGAAACAACGCCTTACGCGCCGCGCTCGCCGTATTCGGCCAGCAAGGCCGGCGCGGACCACCTTGTGATGTCGTACCACCATACCTATAAACTGCCCGTCACGCTTTCTAACTGTTCAAACAACTACGGCCCTTGTCAGTTTCCTGAAAAGCTGATTCCGTTGATGATTATTAATATGCTGGACGGAAAAAGCCTGCCCGTGTACGGCGATGGAAAAAATATCCGTGACTGGCTCTTTGTCGAGGATCATGGCAGGGCGGTCGCTCTTATTTTGAAACATGGCACGACAGGCGAAAAATATAACATAGGCGGCGAAAATGAGATGGAAAATATAAAACTTCTGTATACGCTGATAAAAATAGTTTCAGAAAAAATAGGCCGTGACGCGAAAGAAATTGAAAAAACAATCAATTTTGTAATGGACAGGCCGGGGCATGACAGGCGCTACGCGATAGATTGTTCCAAAATCAAAAATGAACTGGGCTGGAGACAGAGAGTGTCATTTGGAGAAGGACTTGAAAAAACTGTTGACTGGTATATAAAAAACAGATACAACTATTCTGTTGAACCGGCATGATTGTTGATGCTTTTTCCGGCGGAGTCCGCCGCGCCGTATGCCCGTATGCCCGTGTTCCCGTAGTTAATGCTGTTACCGTTTCCATGTCCTGCCGCCGGAAGGCCGTTTTTCCCGTTTTCCGGAGACGGAAACGGAAACCATGGCAATTTCAGGAATTTATCCCCTTTAAAGGCTGGCAGGACACTTTCATAAGAGGCCGGTAATTTCACGATTTTAAGGGAAAATTCTAGGCCGGGCATCAGTATGCCGCCGGGACAGTATGCGTCTATGGCACGGTGCTATGCCACATTGATAGCTGTTAAATTTTTTTTGAATCATTGTTATTATATTAACATGGGGTGAGGCAATTTTGCGGAACCGCTTTGGGCAGGCGTTTGGTTCGGGGCCTTACGGGGAAAAGACACATCCAAAGGCACCGCCTTTGGATGTGCGGGCGCGAATGTCACGGTTAGTCAAGGCCCCCGCCGTCCCCCTAGCGTGTGCGGCCAGAGACCTGCCTATTCCGGCGCCTTGGGGACTTCCCCGGGGCGCCGCCCCGCCTCACCTTATTTTACATCAAGGAAGGATATAATGTTTGAATACAAGACATCGGGGACCTGCGCTTCAAAGATTTTTTTTGACATTAACGAAGGCAAGGTTCATAAAATTCAGTTTGAAGGCGGCTGTAACGGAAACCTGAAAGCTATTTCAACACTTTGCGAGGGGATGCCGGCGGAGGATCTGGTAAAAAAGCTTCATGGGATAGAATGCGGCTTTAAGGGCACTTCCTGCGGCGATCAGCTTGCCCGCGCTGTGGAGAAGGCTTTGGAGCATCAATCGAAACAGAATGTTTGATGAAGAGGGCGGGGTGCCGAACCCGCCGGGCTGTCCGCCGCGGTTTCAGCGGCTTGCCCTGATTACAGGCGCCGGGGTCATGCAAAAACTGGCAGCCACGCGCGTGATTATTTTTGGACTGGGCGGTGTAGGAAGCTGGTGCGCGGAGGCCTTGGCGCGATCGGGGATCGGCGGTATAGACCTAGTTGACTCGGACCTCGTCTGTGTTACAAACATAAACCGGCAGGTACAGGCCACGGGCAGGACGATAGGGCAGTTCAAGACGGCGGCGCTCAAGACGCGGCTTGCCGAAATAAACCCTGAATGCGAAATCATGACATACGACCGGGTTTTTTCACGGGTCACGGCGGACAGCTTTTCTGTCGAAAACCATGATTTTGTAATAGACGCGATAGACAGCCTCGGCCCAAAGCTGGATCTGATTGAGCTCTGCACCGGCCTCGGCAAACAGTTTTTTTCGTCCATGGGCATGGCGCAAAAGCTGGATCCGTCGCTGCTGCGTACCGCCGATATTTGGGAAACCGAAGGCTGCCCGCTCGCCCGCCTCGTGCGCAGAGGCTTGCGGGAACGCGGCTTTACCGGGCATTTTACCGCCGTTTACAGCACGGAACGCCTGCCCCTCCATAAGGAAATAAGCGTAAGTTGCGGCGGCGCGGAATGCCTGTGCCCGTCACGAAGCGGCGCGGACGGACGTGCCAACGAATGGTGTTCCTCGAAAAAGGTGATAAACGGCAGCGCGGTGATGGTAACCGCCGCCGCCGGCATGATACTGGCCAGCCTTGTAATCAGGCACTTTACGGCGGTGAGGCCGGATAGCTGTCTGCCGGAAGACTCTACCGATTTGCCCTTACTTTTTCAACAGTAATTTTACATTTACCGGTATATCATTGCCGAAAGAGTCGTCGCCGAAACGCGGGGATTGGAGGGGCGCGAAGCGTACCCGCAGGGAATGGAGCGTAGGGAATGGGGCGGAGCGGAACCCAAACTCCGCTTTGGGGACACTACCGCGTAGCGGATGTGAGACCCGCTGGCGGGCTGGCGGGCTGGCGGGCGCGTACATTCGCGGTTCCCGGAACATCAAATCAACCGCAGCCTACAGCCGCGTATGCCTATCGCCCCCTTCGGACCTGGACTGGACCTACCCCGATCTGGTAGACACAAAGATAAGCGGGAAATATAACAACAGAAGAGGAGAAAAAGATGGGAACGAGAGACAAAGAACGGCGGGTATACCCTGCGGAATTCAAGG
>JAITKQ010000026.1 GCA_031278295.1 Spirochaetaceae bacterium
GTAATCACCTATTTTGTGGCGGGGCCCGGCTCGTCAACGCTGCCCCTGTACATATACTCGGCGATACGTTTCGGCGTATCGCCCGTGATAAACGCTCTTTCCGTCGTGATGATACTTGGTACCGTGCTGCTCACCTACCTGCTCCGCAACTTTCTCAAGTACATCGCCGCCAAGTAGCAAGCCGTCCCGCGTCCGCCCGCTTTACATAGGCGGTAGAGTTGTCCGGGAATTTTGCCGGGCACAGGGTGATTTTTACGGGCGCATCCCCGCGCACCGCGCGGGGTCGGGCTTTGCGGGGTTCCGCTGCCGCTCCATCCTTTGCGCTTTCGCGCAAAGGACGCTACGCGCCCCTACAATCCCTTGCGCGGACCGGGTGTTTGGCGCGTCGAAATTATGGACGGGTAGACGGGCAGGAGGTTTTATGCCGCATATAATTTTACCGGACATGCGGCTGCCCGCTAAAAGCCTTACGTTTCAGGAATAAGCAGGCGTACATAGTACAAAAACGCTGTGTCCCCTGCGGGAACCGCATAAAATGCTGTCCCAAAATGGCCAGGCGCGTAAGGCCGGACACAGAAACCGCGAAAAAGCCGATAAAACAGGGCGGCAGCCGCCTTTTCTTTTTGCGCCGGCCTCTTAAGCCCCCTTAGGGGCTGTCTTTACAAAAATGAAAACCCGTAGTACCTTGTGGGAACGGTTACGGAACGCGGCGGGTATCACGCGGGAAGAGCGGCAAACTCCTGGCAGCTTGCCGCGCTTCCCGCATATAATCCCGGGAAAGTCGTCGTTACCGATTGTCCTGCAAACCGCTATCAAAACAAAGATTCAGAGCGGACGGATGATCGTGGCTCAACGCTTGGCGTTGAGCCACAGGCGCGACAGGCTGCCGGGAACCGGTATTACAAAAAATTTGGTTTGCACGGCAGGGGAAATGCGGTACAGGCTGTTGGAGCGGCGATGGGCGAATACAAGCGTCCCAGCTGGGACGAATATTTTATGGAAGTGTGCGACGCGATTGCCCGGCGGGCCACCTGCGACAGGGGGCGTTCAGGCGCGGTGATCGCCCGCGACAACCAGCTTCTTGTTACAGGCTATGTCGGTGCGCCCAAGGGCCTGCCGCACTGCGACGAAGTGGGTCATCAGTTAAAGCGGATGGTACACGAGGACGGTTCCGTCACCACACACTGCGTCCGCACGGTACATGCCGAGCAGAACGCTATATGCCAGGCGGCAAAACGAGGCATCGCTATAGACGGGGCTACGCTTTACTGCCGCATGACGCCCTGCCGTACCTGCACCATGCTGATAATAAATTCAGGCATTGTGCGTGTGGTTTGCCAGCGCCGCTACCACGATGCGGCGGACTCCGAGTCGATGCTCCAAGAGGCCGGCATCCGGCTGGAATACGTCAGCAGCGAAGTTGAAAAATACGACAAGCAGTAGGGGTGGAAGATGACGGCGGCGGAACTGTTTACCGGGGAATTGTTGGGGCGCATAAACGCGGTAGGCCGGGCAGGAAACGACACGGTTTCCGTTACGGGGCTTGGCTACGATTCGCGGACGGCGGGCGCGGGCAGCATTTACTTCGCGCTGCCGGGGCTTCATGCTGACGGGCATGATTTTATCGGGGCCGCCGTATCAAACGGCGCGGTGCTTATCGTTCATCAAGACAGCCTCCCCTCGTACAACGAAAATGTTTTTTATGTAAGGGTAAAAGATTCCCGTTTTGCGATGTCCGCCGTGGCGGATACCTTTTACCGTTCTCCGTCAAAGCGTTTGAGCGTTATAGGCGTAACCGGGACGGAGGGAAAAAGCACCACCGTGTACCTGATATTCCAACTGCTACGGCTTGCCGGTAAAAAGGCGGGTTTTATATCTACCGTGCAGTACAGCGAGGACGGCGACGAGCGCTGGAACACGGAACACCAGACAACGCCGGAAGCGCCGCTGATACACAAAAGGCTTGCGTGTATGCTGGAAAACGGCTGCGGGTACGCGGTGCTGGAGGCAAGCTCGCACGGACTTTCGCCCCGGACTAACAGGCTGGGCGATGTTTCGTTCGACGCCGGGATTATGACCAATGTAACGCATGAACATCTTGAATTCCACGGCACATGGGAACAGTACCGCGATGACAAGGCAAACCTGTTTCGCGCATTGGATAAAAACACGGGCGCTTTCGGCGTTGTAAACGCGGACGATCCCAGCGCGGCGTACTTTTCTGGCTGTACAAGGCATAGGACGTACAGCCATAGCGTGAAGGGCGGACCGGGGGATTTGTCTGTGAGCAGGCTGGACGCCCGTCCTGACGGCAATGTCTACGACGTTACGACTCGGGACGGCGCTACGCTTCATATCGAGGACAGGCTTCCCGGCGCGTTTAACACGGGGAATGTGCTTGCGAGCCTGCTGTGCGTATCCCGTCTGCTTGAAAGGCCGCTGGTTGAACTTTGCCCGTTTGTGCCCTTCCTCAAGCCGGTACGCGGCAGGATGACGGCGGTACGGAAGGGACAGCCTTTCGAGGTTCTGGTGGACTATGCCCATACGCCGTCCTCGTTTGGGACGGTATTCCCGCCCTTGCGTGAACGCATGGAAAGGCAGGGCGGGCGGATCATCGCGCTGTTCGGCTCCGCAGGCGAGCGCGACACGCGGAAACGCGCCTTGCAGGGGAATATCGCGGCGCGTTATTCCGACATGATTTTTTTGTGCGATGAGGACCCGCGCGGCGAGGAGCCCGCCGCTATTCTGGAAGAAATAGCGGCGGGCGTTTTTTCCCTGCCGCCCGAAGAATGTTTTCCGCATGAAGGCTTTGTCCGCGGTGAAAACATTTTTTTGATACCGGACAGGCCTACCGCGATACGCGCCGCCTTTGCCGCGGCAAAGGCGGGCGACCTTGTTTTGCTGCTTGGCAAGGGGCACGAAAATTCCATCATCTATTCAAACTATACAATGGAGTATGACGAGATAGCCGAAGCCGAAAAAGCTCTGGAGGAACTGCGGACACAGGGTTGAGCCCCCCCCCCCCCCGTCAGTTATACGTTTTGCGCCGCTCCGCAATTCCGGCTATGTTGTTAAAATACAGTACGCTGCCGTCATCCAGCGTCACCCTGCCGGAAAAAAATCCGAAAAACTGGCGTACACGTACCGAATGAAACAAAAAATTATTTTGATACGAATTACGCTGCACGGGGATAAAAGTCATTTCGAGGCGTTTGTTGTTGCTGGTGAAATTCCAGGGTTCAAGCCAGTTGGACGGTGAAATCCTGAACGTTACCTGATCGAGTTTATGCAGCGTACCGTTCACAAAAAAAGCGTTTTCCGTTCCGGCAGCGGAATCGGCGGAGCCGTATCCAACGTTAAACCCGATCTGCCGGCCCCGGTACATCCCGCAGGCGGCGGCCCAGTAATGTATATCATTTGCCGGACGCGCCATGCGTACCCATTCATAGATACCCCAGGCACGTCCCCTGCTGAAAATGAGCGGGGTATTTTCAAACTGCATCACCCCTTCAACCGTATAGCAGGGTGAGCAGCGTATCAGTTGAAAACGTTCCCGTTGACGCCGCCACGGGGAGTTTACGGAAATAGACTGTGTGTCCTCCTGGGGCAGCAAAACAACTTCACCGCGAAGCCGGTTGTTGCGATTCACCTGCGGCGCGTCAATTTTGATTATCCTGCCGGCGTCCTCAATGCAGATAAATTCAACTCGGTTGTTTTTTATCGTTTTTTTTATAACCGACGATTCGCTTTGATTCGGCAGTTCAAGCGCGCCCATAGGGAATGACAATTTTTCAAACTTTCCGGAAATTGTTTTGTCCAGCAACGAGACGGCGCAGATGGAAAAATGGCCAAATACGCCTGAATCGCACAAGTCAAATACAAACAGGTGTGTAGGCGAAAAAATAATATAACGCTCCGACTCCAAAATACAGCGGCGCGGCGCCCATATCAGGTTTGGATCGTAATGAAAAAACGGGCCGCGCGCCCAGCCAAAATTGCAGAGCTGGCCAATATCGTCAAAGATAGAAACGGGCGCCCTTACCTCTACCTGTGCCATTATTGGTTTGAACGCTTTGTTTCGGTTTTTTCCATGAATTTTTTGTTGTCGATTATGAAACGCTCGTGCAGGCCCTCGCCTATCAATTCCATGTTGTCCCAGGCGCGTACCTCGTAAGACAGTTTCCTGCCGTCAAGGCCGGTCAGCACGGCTTCCGCCCGTATACCTGCCCCGATTGGGCTGGAGGCTATATGTTTTACGTCGATGCCGGTTCCAACGGTGGAGCATCCTTCCGGCAGAAAGTCCGCGACCGCCAGCACGGATGCTTTTTCCATCAGGGCAATCATGGCGGGGGTGGAGTAAACATCGAGAGCTCCGCTGCCCCAAACGCTAGCAACATTCCGCCTGTCAACGGTTTCGTGCAATTCCTTACGCAGGCCGGGTTTCAAACCGGGGTTTAATTCTATTTTTGTTCCCATCATACCCAGTATAGACGCTTGATATTTTTTTTTCTAGCATCCGCTTTCGCTAACATTTCAAAATGAGGCGTTTCGGCAGTTTGTTGCGCCCTGCACGTAAAATGGCAAGAGATCACCGCTTCCCGTCCGCAAACCGCTGTAGAACCAAAGGTCCGCGGTAGCGGGCTAAGCGTGGATCAGGGCTTGGCGGAGAGGCTGCCGGCGGCGGCGGACGCCGGAAAACCCCGGTCTTAAACTTACAGCTTATTTTTACGGCTTATAGCTATTTGCGGCGATTTTAAATCTTGTTTAGCTTGAAAGTAGACCATGAAAAATGATTTTGAACAGGAAGCGCCGGGAAAACAGATGCGGATTGTTTTTGGGCGAAACTTGAAACGGCTGCGTGAAAAAGCAAAATTTTCTCAAATTGAGCTGGCAATGAAATCCGGGGTAACGCATAATTTTATAAACGACATAGAACACGCCAAGCGCGGCGTATCGTTGGATACAATAGAAAAATTATCGCTTGCTTTGAATGTTTCACCGCACACGTTTTTCATAAAGGAAGAGAGGGAACTGGAAAAAGAGCTGTCGCCCTACCCTGAACACATCGATTCGCTAATCAGGGCGGTAGAGGACTTTCGCAGTCATTACGAGTGAGACGGGCCTTCCTTTCGGACCTGCGAAAATACCGCTGTGCCGCCCCGGAAAGATTTTTTTTTGCGTACCAGGAGCAGGCTTAAAAGCTTAAGCAGGATGTCGGACAGGGCGGCGGCGATGACCGTAGCGGCTGTCCATGCGAAAAGTTCGGGCGTTTCCAGCTGTGCCTTGGCCATCTGCATACCGGTCCCAAGCGCGCTTAGCGGTTGAACCAGGACTTCGGCGGCTACGACCACCTTCCAGCCGAGCGACAGGCCGCTGTGGAGACCGGCGGCAAGGTAGGGGAGCAGGGACGGGATGTACAGGTAGCGCAGTTTTTCCTTACCGCCAAGTCCGTATACCTTAAAGAGTTCAGCCAGCCCGGGGTCAACCGCTTTTACGCCGGCAGCCGTATTTGCCGCGATTACCGGGAAAACCATCAGGAAAGCAGTAAAAACAGGAGTTTTTTCAGAACCAAAGGCGAGAAAAGCGATCAGGATAACAGACATGACCGGCGTCGCTGCTATCACCGAAAAAAAAGGCCGCAGGAAGGCGTCCGCGCGTTTGTCGATCGCGGAGACGAGGCCGGCCAGCGTACCGAGAGGTACGGAAACCGCCAGTCCCAAAAGCAGCCTAAACGTTGAAGAGGCAAGCGCCGGCAGGAATTTTTCCGTTTTTAGCAGTGAAGCCAGCTTTTTTACAACAGGAAGCGGCCCCGGCAGTATGATCGCGCTGCCTGTAAGCCACGCGCCAAGCTGCCATAGCAAAAAAAAACACGCAAGCCCCGCCAAAAAGCTTACCGTCTGCCGTTTCTTGATACCGTTCATGTAAAACAGCGCCTCACAAATGATCCTTTCAAATACTGTACCCGCCCCTCATTATAGTCCTGTTTGCGGCGCACCTTCCAGTGCACCCTCACCGCCATGAATGCCGCTCCAGGCCGGATCCGCCTGCATGGTGTTTCTACGCCAAAAGTATAAAGTGGAAAGGCTGTCAAAATGACAGAAAGACGGTATGAGGGACGTAAAAGGCAACGCTGATTAACTTGACGCCAATCAACGTTGCCCCAAGGAGAGAGCTCATTTCATTACGCAAATACGGCACTAAAGCAGCGCTGATTAATTCCCGGTTTAATTAGAGTCTGTCCATAATGTAGACACATTATGGACAGACAACCTTAAAATAGGCATTTTGCGTACCGTTTTGGCACAAAACGGGAGCAAATGCAAGGTCTGTCCGCAAAGTAACCGA
>JAITKQ010000058.1 GCA_031278295.1 Spirochaetaceae bacterium
AGCGGAATGACCTAGCCGTTGCGGAGGCCGAGGGCGCTTTAGCGCCCGAAGCGCATACAGCCTGTTATACGAGCGTAAAACCGGAGGCGCTTTGCGCCCCCGGTTTTATGTCGTATAACGTTCCGGCTGTTTCCGACGTTTTTGCGGGGCGAATAAGGGCTTTGCGAATAAAGACCAAGTCTGCAAAAATATGGCGCGCGCGTGACGAAGCGCATACAGACCGCTACCCGCGAAGTTGCGCGTACTTTTACACATTATTTTTACATATTCATCAGTTGTTTTGATAATTCTTCAATAGTCATATTTTCAAATAAATTTTCCTTCCATTTCCACAAAATCTACCGTATTGGTTATAATAACTCTTCAATCGATTCACCCACCCCCCCCCCCCCCTTAGAGCGGTTAAAATTTGGCAACACCACCGACAGCGGCAAGCCGGGTAATCGCAGGTTCATCGTCTTTTCCGACGAAAAAACGATAAAACTTACAAGCGCGACAGGCTGACAGGGATGCCTTAAACGCTGTCCAGAATCAAAAAATCACCGCCATCTGAGATTTCCGCCCTGACTGAAAAGACGTTTTTGAAGAATTCTTCGGTAAAAACATTACGCGGAGCACCGGAGGCGGCGATTCTGCCGCGAAACAGGGCAAGCACACGGCTTGAAAACCGGAAGGCGGTATGAAGATCGTGGTGTATGCCGATTACAACGGCGCGGCGGGCGGCGGCGCGGCGGGAAAGCAACTTCATCATGTCGATACGGGCGGCAACGTCCAGCGCGCTCATTGCCTCGTCAAGCAGCAGGATGCCGCCCTGTCCGCCTGAGACCGCGCTTTCGATCTGTAGCAGCGCCCGGCTTATGATCACGCGCTGCCTCTCGCCGCCGGACAGATTCATGATATTTTTTCCCGCAAAGCGCCAAACGCCGGTCTCGCGCATCAAGGTTCCGGCAAGCTCAAGGTCGCTTTCGCTTGTAGGGGACAGCCTCGGACGGTGCGGGTAGAGCGCCATCAGCACGACTTCCAGGCAGTTGAACGGAAAATCGGCGCGTACATCCTGGGGCACGAAACTGAGCCGCCTTGCCCGCTCAAGCGGGCTAAGGGAGGCGAGCTCGGCACCGCCAAGTAGCACACGCCCGGCGGCAGGACGGAGAAACCCGGCAAGTATCCGGAACAGCGTACTCTTGCCGCTTCCGTTCGGCCCGACAATGGAAATATGTTCACCCTCCATCGCGGTAAACGATACATCCTCCAGTAACGGAGCCTGGCCGCCGTAAGCGAAGCATATGTTTTCGGCGCTGATCGCCGCGTCCCCCGCGCTATTCACGCGCCGCCCCTTTCCGCCGTATAAAAATATAGATGAAGAAGGGGCCGCCCAGCAGCGTAGTCAGCACACCCACCGGAATCTCCCCTGAGCCTATGAGACGGACCGCGTTGTCGGCAAGCGTGAGCAACAGGGCGCCGGAAAGCGCGGCAAGCGGGAGCAGCAGCCTGTTGTCCGGGGTAAGGGAGAAACGGAGCAGGTGCGGTACGACAAGCCCGACAAAGCCTATTACCCCGCAGACCGAAACGGAGAAGGCTGTAAGCGCCGCGCCGAGCAGTAGGTACAGAAGGCGCGCCCGTTTCACGTTGAGGCCGAGCGATTCGGCACCGCGGCTACCGAGGCTTAGCAGGTTCAGGTCCCGCGAAAACAGGATTGCCAGGAACACGGCGGCGCTTGTAACAGGCGCAAGAAGCAGCGCGTCCGGCCAGGATCGGCCTGAAAGACTCCCCATAAGCCAGAAAACGATTGCGCCGACATTTTCGCCCGACGCCATCTTTAAAAAACTGACGCCGGCCTGAAGCACAGCGCTCACTATTATCCCCGCCATGATTAGGTTGGCCGTTACGAGGCCGCTACCCCGGTTTGCCACGGCCAGGACGGCGACCAGGGTAAGGCCTGAAAAAATGAGGGCGCTGAGCGGTGGGGGTATGGTGAGCGCGGCGGCCATGTTGAGGAATATCGCCAGCGACGCACCGAAGGCCGCCCCTGTCGATACCCCGAGCGTGTACGGGTCGGCAAGCGGATTCTGGAGTATGGCCTGAAATATTACACCCGCGGCGGAAAGTGCCGCACCGGTAAACGCCGCGCACAGTATGCGCGGAAAACGCAGTTCAAAAACAACCGCCGCCGCGCCGGCGCTGATCCCGTCAAGCATACCTGTTTTTCCGGACAGCCTGCCCAGCAGTATGCGGGCTACCTCCCCGGCGGAAAGGCGCAACGCCCCAAACCCGGCCGAAAAAATTATTACGAGCGGCAGCAGGGCGCATAGGGCGGCTATCACCGAAAAACATAGTTTTCGTTTCGCGATGAAAGCGCCGGGCGAGCTATCGGGGAATTTCCGCTTGTTTGAATTCATCGGGGTACAGGAAACGAGCCAAGGTTTTTACGCCTTGTAAATACCTGAAAACGGGGGATGAGATTATCCTTTCGTCAATGAACAAAACGTTGCCGCCGCGAATCGCCTTTACAGCCGAAAAACCGGCGCGCTTACGGATCGCGTCTAGGGACTTTGCCGGATTCATAGCGCCCGTCTGGACTACGTAAGCGTCTATGTTTTCCGCCTGTGACAGCAGCTTTTCCGTTCCATAGGGCGCGATTGACGAAACCGGGTTCACGGGTTTCGCATCCCTGGCGATATTGAGGCCGCCTGAAATCTCTATCGCCAGGGCGGGAAGGCTTTGCGGGGCGGCGGTGCGCGTTTCGCGTTCCGTAGTTTCAAAAAAAACATGCTGTTTATTTTTTATCGGGGCGGCGGCCTCCCGGATGCTTTGTAGTTCGGAATGGAATTTGTTTAACTCAGCCTCTCCGTCAGCGCCGGCCAGGAGCGCCAGCCGCCTGATATAGCCGTCAAAGTCGTCAAAAGTTTCAGGGTAAAGCGAGACTACAGGGATGCCGGCCTTTTCCAGCGCATCAATGTAGGCCGGGTTATGCCGGCGTATGAACGGACGAATCAAAACAAGATCGGGGGCGGCCGCGATCACGTACTCCGGGTCGCCTGTGTAGTCAAAAACGGGAAGCTCTTTTGCCTCCGCCGGGTAATCGCAGGTTAAATGCCCGCCGATCAGTTTTCCACCCGCGCCCAGCGTGAATAAATTTTCAGTATGGGCGGAATATAGCGAAATGATACGCGCAAAAGGTTTGTCAAAACTAACGCTGTTTCCTTCATCGTCTGTGACGCTGATGCCTTGACCCTGCTTCCGCGCGTTCAAACTGCCCGCCAAATCCCTTTTAACGCAGGACGACAGGCAGAGTATCGGTATCAGAAAATACGTAAATACTTTCAATACATCACTTGGAGATCGCTTCGCCCGCGTGGCGGACAAACACCTGCTGAACGCCGGGGTACTGTCCCAAACCTTTAAGTACGGTAGTAACGGTGAAGCCTTTGCCCTGTAAGATACTCTTCCAGGAATCGTCTTCGTCACCCGCCATATCGTTGTTCGCGTGATCACCCGCTACTATCATCAAGGGGAGTAAAACTATTTTTTTAACACCGAGCTTCGTAGCCTGATCGATAACATCATCGAGTGTAGGTTCGGCTTCGACGGTACCTATCAAATAATTGCTGTAACCCTGCTCCACAAGTTTTCGCGCCAGAATCTCGTAATCCTGATTCGATTCCGCTTCCGTGCCGTGTCCCATGTAAGCGATTGCCGTGTCGGGTGCGGCGTACTGCGCCGTTTCCGCGATGAGAGCCTTGATCAGATCATCGTAATCCTTGTCGTAGGACTCGGAGGGCAGTAGCGGTTTTCCGTACCGCACGCTGTTAAACTTTTTTTCAAATGGTTTTATAGTGTCAAGCATCTCGTGGTACTCTTCACCTTCCATCAGATGGGTGGATTGGACGACCACATCTTTTACGCCGTCCCGTACAAGTTTGTCGAACGCTTCTTTTACATTGTCAATCTGTTCGCCGCCGCGTTCTTTTATCACATCGATAACTATCTGACTCGTAAACGCGCGCCGCACTTCGTATTCAGGGTAAGCATCGGCAAGCGCCTTTTCTATCGCGCCTATTGTAAGGGCCCTGCTTTCGTCGAAACTGGTACCGAAACTAACCGCCAGCAGCACAGGCTTGCCTGATCTCCCCGCCGGCGTACTCGTACAGGATGATAAGCCGCAGATACCCATGACAAGTACCGCCGCAAACATTGAATTAAACACATTCCTCATAATTCACTCCTAAAAATTTTGTCAAATTAAATACCGCTATGCGGCATTAAACCAATACTACCCGGTCACAACCGGCAAACCCGGCGGCGGGGCGGAATACGGAACGGGAGAAGAATCGTCCCGTCTCCGCCGCCGTCCGCTTGAGTTTACGGCGGTCCCTGGCTGTTATAGACCCTTAAAATGAAAAAGCCGCGATGCATACCGCGGCTTCCCATGAATAAAGATGCAATCCAAATGTAATACATCTATACCATTTTCTCCGGTATGCGCAAAGAGAAATGAAGACAAAAGCCGTTTTGGAAATACCGGCCTGTTTCAAAACCCCGTGTTTTGAAACAGGCCCGCCTTTTAAATCCGGGTGAAACGCGATTCACGCGGCCCCCCGCTTTCCCACCCCTCGCTTCCAAACTGGCAGCAAAGGAGCGTACGGAGACGATGCCCCAATCCGGCCCGCCCATACTTCCCGATCGGCGGCTGGCTATACCAAGGCGATCCTCACCCTCATTCGGCCTTTGTTTTGGCAACCCGGCTGTAACGGTAACGACCTTGCGGGGGAATTCCACCCCACTTACCCAAACACTTACCAGTCTAAATTAAAGAAATGCTTTTGTCAAGTAATTGTCGTTAATATGTCGTTAATAAGTGATAAGTTCACCCCCTATAGTAACGAGGGAATCGTTCACCCCCCTCGGATATAGTAGGAGGATGAAGTATATGATGAACACAAAAGAACTGGCCCGGCTAAC
>JAITKQ010000113.1 GCA_031278295.1 Spirochaetaceae bacterium
CTCCGAAAAGGGTCAGCCCCCTACTCAGCCTCCCCAGTCAGGGGGCTGACCCTAAACGCGGATTCCCCCGAAAGGGGTCTGACCCTAACCTCAGTCCCCCCCGAAAGGGGGCTATCCCCCCCCCCCCCCCCCCCCCCAAGGGGGCGGCCCCCCCCCGCCCCTCCGGCCGCCCCGGCGCGGCCCGCGGCCCGGGGGGGGGGGGGGGGCGGCGGGCGGGGTCTGACCCTTTTCGGAGGAAGCTGAGGTGGGGGCTGACCCCGTAGGTAGCGGGCCGGCGAGGAGGGGCGGCGTGGAGGGCGGCTGACCCCGTGGGCAGGGGGCCGGCGGGGAGAGGCTGAGTAGGGGGCTGACCCTTTTCGGAGGAAACTGCGTTTAGGGTCAGCCCCCGGACTGGGGGGGGGGGGGGGGCTGAGGTGGGGGCTGACCCCGTAGGCAGCGGGCCGGCGAGGAGGAGGCTGAGGTGGGGTCTGACCCCGCAGTCGGGCAGGCTGACGAGGTGCTTGCCGAGTCGGCCTTGCGAGCAGGACCGGGTTTGCCAAAGCAAACGCGCCTTGACCTTGTTCCGCAAAAAATAAATAATTTTTATACTAATTTATGAAAAGGACCTTCAGGTACATTACAATCATTGCCCTTTTTGCCACCGCCCTCCTTATTTCCATTTTACTGTTTCTGCCCGAAGATTTTTTCGAGACCAAAAAAACTGAATTCCGCCATACCCAAAGCCTTAGACCGGTTTTGCAAAATGACGGTTTTGACGCCTTTGACGACAGCCTTGAACTTTCCGCCGCGCTGGAAAGTGAACGGCTAAAAGTGGACCTGGAGGACGGCGAGATTGCCATAGCCATGCTGACGGAAGACTTTGACAGGGACGGCAGCGAGGAACAGGTGATCGCGTACCGTAATTTGTTGAAAGAAAACAACCCGGTATACCTTACATACATAGATTACCAGGAAGATACAAAACTGTACCGGCGCACATGGAACGGCTCCAGCTCCGCGGTACGACCCGGGACGGTGTCCCTGTTTACGCAGGACCTGACGGGCGACCGGACCGTCTGTGTAATACTTACCGGCTTGAACAGCAACGGCGAACATACGATGACCGCGTTTAAAATCACAAAAAACAAGCCGGACGACGGAACGGTAATCGCCAAAATAGCGGATATAAGAATTGACGGAACAATATCGATAATCGAGACGGAACGTACGCAGGCCTATCAAATGGGCCTTACGGCCGGGACAAGTTTTGACATCAGAGGGCGCGGCCGGGATACCTCCTCGTCCGGTGAATTTGACCAGATCGTGATTACCTATACCTATAACCCCGCACTTGGACGTTACGTACAAAAAGCCACCGAGCGTATACCGGGCGCACAGGTAGCGGGGGCACGGCTCAGCAGACTTTTGGGCGGAAATACGACGGAATTTGAACAGTACGTCAGCGGCTTGTGGTACCGCATAGCGCCGGATATGTCCATAAACGACAGGCAGTACATTTATTTTGATACAAGCGGACGCGAGATAATTTTTTACGACAACAGTACACAGCAGGTATACAAATGGCTTTCATCAACATCAACAAGGTACGGCCTGTACATTTCAAGCCAAAACATTTCCGTTACGACATTACGCCGCGTTATGGACCTTGAGGTGGAATCGCTAGACAGCATACGTGTAAAAGTATTTGAAGACGTCCGTATGAAAATAGAGTTCAGCGCCTCCTGGGACGGTTCATACCGCAAGGCGGCGGCCTCAAAAAAATCTGACGAAACGGCCATTCTGCCGGTAAAAGCTTACATTGACGCGACGTACAACGGGCCCTTGGGCAGAATACAATTCTCCCCAAACGGCGAGTATGCGCTCACTGTTTCCGGCAAGGCACAGTCCGGGCGCTATACCTTTTTTATGCTGGCCAGGCAAGAGTACCTGGAATTGCTGCCGGAAACCGGCAAGGCGGCGGAGCCCGATCCCGCAGACAGGAAAAAAACACGCGAAGTGTACCGTGTTGACCGCGAGGTTCCGGCGGAGGACGCGGCCGGCGAAGCCTTTTCGCTACGGCGGGTACGCTTGGGTGCCGGCGGCGTTCAGGAATTTCATGAAGACCCGATCACCTTTAACATTTCTGAATAAGGCCCGTCACCGTTTAATTTTCGCGGGCGAAACGCCGTCCATGAAACGCGGCGCGGCAAGGCTGGTTAACTTGCTGGTGGAAAAACACCTGCGTATCGCTGTTGCCGAATCGTGTACCGGAGGACTTGTCGGGAGCCTGCTGGCCGGTGTACCCGGGGCGTCGGACGTATTTTGGGGCGGCTTTACCAGCTACACCACGGACGCGAAACAAAAGATGCTCGGCATAGACGCCGCCCTGTTGGAAAGGTACGGGGCTGTGAGCATGGAGTGCGCCTGCGCGATGGCGGCCTCCGCGCGCTCCCGCGCGGAGGCCGATCTGTCCCTGTCCGTAACGGGACTCGCCGGGCCGGGCGGTGACGGCTCCGCGAACCCTGTCGGGACGGTTTGGATAGGGGCTGCGTGCCGCGGACTTCCCCCCTTCGCCAAAGTTCACCACTTCAGCGGCGGACGAGGCGAGGTACGCGCAAAAGCCGCCGCCGCCGCCCTCGGACTCGGCATAGGGCTGGCCGAAAAATTTTAAAATGATGGCCGCTCAAGGTATCGATTTGACAGCGACACCCGTTTTCCCCGTCCGATGACACCGCCCCTTGTTCCCGTGCCCGCCCGTGCCGCCGGCAAAGCCCCACGCCCATCACTTTTTCGTTGAAAAAGTGATGGGAAGCTACATCCTGACAACCTACTAGTTTGAATAGACGCCTATCACGTTGATATCGCTCCAGTGGCTTGAGTACGCCTCTATGCCGCCCGACGCTTCTTCCCGGATGTTTTGCAGCGCGTAGTTGGGTTTACCGCTTGCCGTGCGGCCGCGCGCGTCTATCTGTGAAAGGATCGTCTCGCCGAAAGAGAATGCTAAATGCTGGTTGTCCATGTTTCCGAAATAGAACCTTTCGTAGTTGTCACGGGGCCTGAACGATTCGCCGGGCTGGGACGGGACGGAAGGCGCGCCCGGGTCCGCCCCAGGATCCGCGAAAGCGCCCGCGCCGAGCGCCGGATCGACAGGTATCCAGCCGAATTCATCGATCCAGAATTCAACCCAATAATGGGGCTGTGCGCCGCCGATTCCGGAGCAAAGGACCCCGGACACGGGTATGGCCGGAATTCCGGCGGCGCGGCAGAGGGCACAGTAAAGCATCGCCGCCGTATAGGGGTCGGTCGTCTTCTTTGTGATGGCCTGCCGAACCGAATCGCCGGTTATACCCGCCGTCACCGTGAATTCCTTCAAAAACCCCCTGTAGATGGAGTACGCCTTGAGGTAGGGATTCCGTTCTTTACCGGTAAAAGCCGCCGCCATCTCCTTCACGGCCACATCGTTTGAGGGCACAAAGCTTGAAGGCAACGTCCATGTCCTCAGTACCGGCGAATCGACGTAAGGTTTAACGAGTTCCGGCAGTACCCGCGTTTCAACGCCGTAAACGTCAACAAGGTACGAAACCGAAACCTGCCTGTTGTCCCCCGATTTCAGGTCATTTAAACGGTACAGGGACACGCCGCGGTAGTCCCCGACGAAGGGCTTTGAGCTGCCGGGAAGGGTTTCCTTGTTTACCTGGGAAGCGGTAGACGCCGGGAACGAACACCACAGGTATATGCTGTTTGGCGGCACGGCGTTCCCGGCCCACACGTCAACCGAGTAGGAGATGGAGTATGTGCGTTTGTCTTTTATAGTTTTAACGCCCGGTTTTGCGCCGACCTCAAAGGGGACGGCGTTGCTTTTTTCAGGCGGAACGGAAACCTGTACGATGCCGCTTGTGGCGCCGTCGGACACCCTTACGCGAATTTCATGTTCGCTCCACGCCTCATAAACGCCCGTAGGCCCTCGCGCCTCGATAAGCTGTGCCGTTGAAACTTCCGCCGGGGTGTACGGCTGGCGCTCCGCTGCCCAACTGAACAACACCGCGCCGCCGTCCCGTCTGCTGCCGAAACCGCTGCCCTGTATCACGACAAGTTCCCCTATGGAGGCGGAAGCCGGACGCACCTGCGTTATCACAGGCGCGTAGCTTACCTGCGATTTTGGAAATTCAGGCATGGAGCTTAATGTTGAAATCAGCACCGGGTTACTCCTGTGATTCCGCCTGTGCACGTATATAAGCCCCGTTTCTCCAAAATCGGGAATACGCAACACTATCTTGTTGTCGCTCCACTCAAGGAACGACGACATGGTAGGCCTTACCCCGCCTATCGTAACAAAGGACTCCCCCTGCTCATCGCCAAAGGACTCCCCCATGATGGTCAGATTCTGACCGGTAACCGCAAAACGCGGGTCTATCATCAGTATACGCGGTGTTTCCACGCCGCACGCCGCCGCCAACAACAGCGCGGGTACAAACGGGAAAGCGGTTTTTGCGCCGCGATCAAATTTAAACATACAAGGCAGTATCGCATAAAACGGGGAAAAACGTAAACGTCGGGGTTTAACTTGTTTACGGTTTTACATTTACAAAGATTTTTCAGGTAATACGGGCGCATTTCCGGCCCTTCGTGCCGGAAACCGGGCTTTGCGGGGTTCCGCCAGGCAAGGCCCCTTGGGTTGCCCCTACATTCGCTACGCGCGAACGCTACGCGCCCCTCCAATCCCCGCGTTTCGTACACAACCGCTTTTTCGTCAACGATAGACCGGTAACCGTAAAATCGCCGTTAAGCGAAAAAAAAGCGAAAAAAATGCTTGACAAGAATTTTATTTTTTGCGATACTGGTAAAACTGAACCTGGGAACGGTGTGCGTTGCTGGCATGAAGCCTTGGCAGGGCGCGGCGAGGTTTGGTAGTTAGACAGATTGTGCATATTGGGAGACGGACAGGACGTTCGTCCCGAAGGGTTGAAGCCCGGTTACCTGTGGAGAGCGCTGTGAGCAGCGTGTTCCTGCGGGGAGCCGGGCTTTTTTTATACCCGCGGTTTTGGAAGGAGCGAAAAGGACTTATGCGAAGGAACATGATGAAAGAGGCGTACCCGGCAGTACCGGGCGCATGGCGTTTCCGCGCGTTCGGACATGTTAAAGGCCGCTTAAACCGCTTTTTACAGTTAAACCCCCGCTATGCGCCGATGCGTCTACCCCCCCCCCCCCCCGGTATAGCGTACAAAAAGTCCACAAATATACACCGTTCACAAAATAGCGGCGGCAGACGCGGGCGCAAGGCCCGTGCCTGCCGCCGCAAATATTTTTTAGGAGGCATGATATGTCTTTACACAAAACGGAGAAGGCCGCGGCGGTCGCGGCCTTGATGATCGGCCTGCTGCTGGCGGCGGGTTGCGAGAACCCGCCCGGCGAGGGCGGCGGCGGAGACGGCTGCGAGATCCTGGCGTACCGGATGTACGCGCCGGATGACGAGGAAAACGCTGTAGAGGGCGAGGTTGACGGGGAATACAAAACGGTAGTGATAACGGTGCCTGTAAGGGACCCGCTCCTGTCCGAGGTGGCGGTAACGATCTCCGAGGGGGCCAAAATCGCGCTGCTGAACGACAAGCCCGACCCGGCGGACGGCAAGGTGTACCGCGTAACGGCGGGGAACGGCGCGGCCTACAATGACTACACGGTTTACACGGTATGGATGGCCGGCGCGGAGCTAACGCTGACCGGAGGGCCGGCGCTGACCGGCGAGACCGGCCAAAACCAGATCAATGTAAGCGTAACCCTAAACGGGGAAGACACTGACGAGTGGCCAGACAATGTATCGCAAAATATCAAGCAGGCGCCGATAGTGGGTGTTACGAGGAATATGCCAGTTGAACTATTTGTGTTGACGGCAAACGATCCGGACTGCGAAGACTACCGCTGGTACGTGGACGGCGAGCAGCTCATCTACTACAACGCCGACGGCTGGTACATGTACATGGACGGCGACAAGCCCATCTACAAAAACAGCGCCGTACCGCACTCGTCCCCGCGCGGTCCGGTGGTGAACGGTCTGGCCGGCATCAACTATTCGGTAGGCAAGCACTTCCTATTCCTTGTGGCGATCAAAAACGGCGTCCCCCTGACATACCAAAAGGAATTTACCGTAGTTCTTGATCCTACTGAATGAAGAGACGCCTTAATGAGTACAAGAATACAGCCATTAACAACGCTGCTCGCCGGCCTGCTGCTGGCGGCGGGCTGCGAGAACCCGCCCGGCGGGGGCACGGGGGACGCTTGCGAGATCCTGGCGTACCGGATGTACGCGCCGGGGAACGAGGCCAACGCGGTAGCGGGCGAT
>JAITKQ010000126.1 GCA_031278295.1 Spirochaetaceae bacterium
CAGTTTCTGAACAACTTCCGCTGAAAAAAAGGCAAAATGCTTTGCATTTTGCAAGACTTGTTCAAGAACCCGTGGGCTTTTGCCCACATTCAAATAGGTTCTTGAACAAGTCCATTATATTTGCCAATAATTTACACTATGGCAGTAGAGAGAGTTTACACTGGCTGCGTCCTGGCGATTATCGTTTGGGTAGCGCCGCAGGCGGCGTTTTCGCAGACAAAACCGGACGCCGCCGAGATTTACCGGTCCGGGCGGAATCTTGAAAATCAGGGGAACATGGAAGCGGCCAACGCTAAATACAGCGAGGCGGTAACGATTTGTCTAGACGAAATCAGCGCCGGGTCTGGAACCATGGATAGTTATGCCGTGCTGACATGGGCCCTACAGCGTCAAAAAAAATATAACGACGTGATAAGACGCGGAAACGAAGCCTTAAATATTCGTCTGGATTACCGCGTCATGGAAACGATGGGCGAGGCGTACTTCTACCTTGGCAACTTTGAAGCATCACTCCGCTGTATGCAGCGGTACATAACTAACATTTCCAACGGCGATCGTACTTCGGTCGCGTATTTTTTTGTTGGGGAGATATACCGTTTGCAAAAGAAATACCATTACGCCGATATCGCGTACACAGCCGCGGTGCGCCTGTCGCCGGATATGGCGCTTTGGTGGTACAGGCTGGGGTCTGTACGCGAATCCGCCGGTGAATACCAATTTGCCTCCGAAGCGTATGCACAGGCGGTAAAAATAGATCCTACCTACACCCAGGCGGCTTCCGGCTTTGAACGTACCCGACGTGAAAGTACCTGACGCCTGGCGTCCGGCCAAAGCAGAACGTCGCTTTCACAATTCACCCACCGGCAAGCCGGCTTCCCTGAACTCCCGGCCCCCTGCGGAGGTGCCCGTCCCTCAACAGCCGCGATTTTTACCGGACATTTAGGCGGCTTCCCGGTTGCGCCTAAAGGAATTTTCATTGATGGCAATAAGATCATCGAACGATTGAACCTTTTCGCCAGGAACGCCTTGAATGTGAAAAACGGAAGCGGGGAATACGGTACCGGATGTGCCATGCCTGTTAAATTCGTGCGTATGGGTATTAGGCCCCGCCGCTTGCCTTGTTTGTGACTTCAGGGCGGGGCGGTTCATTCGCGGGGTCAGACCCCGTTATCAGGCGGAAGCGGAGGCGCTCGCCCTGCAAAAAACACGCCCTGCAAAAAAACGTTGACAATATGAATATTGTAGTCATACACTTAAAACATTAGATAAGCCCATTATAAAGGGTTAAAGGAGAAATATGATGTCCGAAGCAAAACACGCGGATCCATCCGCGCTCGGCCTGTTTGGTCTGGCGATTGTGACCTTGGTCGCCTCAAGTCAGAAGCTGGAAATCACGGAAGGTCTTTCTCTCATAGTTCCTTGGGCGATCTTTCTGGGCGCGTTGGCGCAACTTGTGGCGGGGATTTTGGATTATAAAAACGGCAATGTGTTCGGCGGGACGGCCTTCTGCGCGTATGGCCTGTTTTGGCTTGGCATGGCGTTATCGTGGCTGATCCAAATGGGGGCGCTCGGGGACGCGCTTTATTCCGGCGCCGACACGCGGCAAACGGGCTTCGCTTTTCTGGGTTATTTTATAATGACGGTATTTCTCACGATAGGGGCGACGCGGACCAACAAGGTTCTGTTTGCCATATTCGTATTCATCTCCCTGCTTTTTTTGGGGCTTTTCATAAGTACCCTGTTCCACGAAACCGCGCTGGCGGAGCCGTTTCATACACTCGCGGCAATTTCGGAGCTGGCGATAGCCATACTTTCGTTTTATGGCAGCGGCGCGAATATCTTGAACAAGCATTTTGGCAGAACATTTTTACCGATCGGCAAGCCGTTCGGAGGTTTATAGTACCCCGGGGATTGAATGAACCTTCCCCTTCCATGCTACTTTTATATTTATGCCGATTTTACGGGCTGAAGGGTGTGGTACGAAATCCGCGCCAGCGTCAGCAAGCGGACAGGCCCCTTATCCGGTACCGGACGGTCTCCCCCATCGATTTTGCTAGATAGGTCCTCCCGGCAGTTTGAAAAAGGTGACCGGCTCAACCTTGCGCGTTGAGCAGCGGCTCGTAAAGTCCCTTTTAGCCGCTCGCCCGGATCCCCCGCCAGCCCTCTTGTAAAGCCACGGCGCGAAGCCTCCATACCATGTTTTGCCTGGAAAATTCGCCAAAACCACGCCGCCGGGAGAAAAAATACGGATGCCCGGCCTTATTTTGTTAGAATCAACTCATATTTTAAGGAATTTTCATAAAAAATGCTTCAGTAAAAAGTTGACAGGCCCATATTGGCGTAATATCATTAAAGATCGTGGCGCTTATAGTGCCGGAGGCATTGACCGCCGCGATAAAATCATTGTTTTTGGAGGATTTTTATGAAAAAACTGGCTGTTAAAAAGGGAGAAAATGAGTGTATGGCTTGCCTGACCTGTGAAAATGCCTGCGTAGCCGCGTTTTACAAGAACGAGGACACCACAACGCAAAACCTTTCCTGCATTCAGATCACGAGCAAAGGTGGTAAGGCAAAGGTGTTTGCCTGTGTACAGTGCGGAAAATGCGCGGAAAGCTGCGAGTCCAAAGCGATAAGCAAGAACGCGAAAGGCGTTTACATACTCGATAAAAAGACTTGTGTGAATTGCGGCAAGTGTATCGAGGCCTGTCCCTTTAACCTTGTAGCCAAGGCAAAGGAACGGGAGTCGCCCAGCAAGTGTATCGCGTGCGGCATCTGTGTAAAAAACTGTCCAATGGACATCTTGTATATCAAAGAAGAGGCAGAGCAAGCCAAGGCAAGCTGATACACGGAATCATTTTGACGGCGGGGGTACGGCGACCGCGGCAGATACTTCATTTTGGCTTGCATATTTTTAGACATAGCATTATCATAGTTTAAGTGATTTTTATCACAAAAAAATTATTGGAGGAATATTATGCGAATGACTAAAATGCTTCTCTGTTGCGCCATCGCCGTGCTTGTAGCCACTGGGAGTATGCTTTCATGCAAAAAAAAGAGCGACCAAGCGGACAGCGTTAGGGGCGCCGCAAAGATAGTCGTTACTTTTGCCGGAACCGAGGCGGCCACTACGGGGCAGAGCCGCATGATGCAGGAAGTCGCGGACAAGTTGAACGCGACAGGTCGTTTTGACGCAAGCGTACAGGTCAACGGCGCCTTGGGGGCGACCGATGACCTTGTGGCGCAGGCAAGGAGCGGCGTACCGCTCGTGGTTCCGTCCGATCCGGGACGCCTGGCTAGCCAGTTCAACATCCCCGATCTGAACATCCTGATGGCACCCTATGTGCTGACGGACATAAGCGCTCTTCAAAAATTGCCGGGCACGGCGATTTTCAAAGAGTGGCAGAATCAGCTTGAGGCGCAGGGGATCACGTTTGTCGCGGATATGTACAACGGTTTCCGCAGCTTTTACACGCTGACGCCGGTTGCGAAAGTTACGGACCTTAAGGGGTTGCGCATACGCGGCTTCGGCAACAACATCGGCAACGCGCTTGCCAAGTATCTCGGTTTTGCCAACATTGGTATTCCGTGGGGCGAGGTGCTGCCGGGCCTGCAACAAAAGACACTGGACGGTTGCGAGGTACAGGTTGCCACAGCTTACGGTTCGGCAATCTTCGATGTTGCCAAGAATCTTGCGCTGACTAAACACTATATGCTACAGTCATCCTTCGTATGTTCTACCAAGTTACTAAGCGATATGCCGGAAGCGGACAGGAAGGTGTTCCTTGATACGATTCAGGAAACCGCCAGGAAGTACGGTGATATTGTTGCTTTGGAAGAAAGCACCTTCTATCAGCAGATGAAGGACAAGGGCGTTACCATAACCGAAGTAAATATATCAGACTTTGAAAACGCCATAGCCCCGCTGTATACGAACAATGACCTGGGCCTTTCTCCCGGCCTCAAAGACAGGCTGTTCAAGGAACTTGGCCTGTAGCGGTTTGTTGCGTTTCGCGCATTATAATCCCAAAAAATCGCCTGAAAAGGCGATTTTTTACCTTTTGAACTGCCAAGCGAACCGCCAAAGCAGCCGGGTAAGCGTAGGTGCGCCAGGCTGCCAGGCCGCAAAATGTTCCGGGTCGGGGACAGGGATGTTTTTTAAGGGGATGACTGACGGGACTGTTTCAACATTGGCTGAAACTTCAACGGATCTTGAAACAGCTTTCGCTGATTCCCCGTTTTTAATAATTCATTTATAATTGAATTCGATTGAGCTTTATCGCTGTCGGATACTGTTCTGGGGGAATTATGCAAAAAGTGTACCGGTTTCTTTGCAAAGCCGAAGTAATAATTTGCGGAATAGGCTTCATGTTTCTTGTCGCTTTTGTTTTCATGTCCGCAATCCTGCGTTTTTTCCGGGTATCTATGTCCTGGAACATAGACCTGGCGATGCTCCTGCTTGCGTGGACAGCATTTTTGGGCGCCGATATAGCGTGGCGCAGCGGCCAGCTTGTGGGTATAGATTTGATAACCCGCCGTATGCCCCTGCCGCTTCAAAAAATAATCGGGATTTTTATATACCTGGTTATACTCTGCGCCCTCGTTCTGGTAGCGGTTTTTGGCATCAGGCTTGCCGTTGCGGAACGGCTTAGGTCGTACCAGTCAATACCGGTTCCGTACTCGCTGGTAACCCTCAGCATCGTTGTTGCGGCGATGTCGATGATACTCTCAACGATACTCAAAATACGCCGCACGATACTCGGATTCAATGAAAGGGAGAAAACAAAATGATACTGCTGCTCGTTTGTTTTGTTGTCTTTTTGGTGCTTGGAATGCCCATCGCCTTTGTCATAGGGCTTGCCGGCTTTGCTTACTTCGCGTCCGTGCCTTTCCTCAACTTCGAGACCGCCACCCAGATGATAGTCGCGCAGAGTCAGTCGTTTGCTTTCCTGGCGGTACCCTTCTTCATATTTGCCGGTAACTTAATGAACGTATCCGGCATCACGGACAGGCTGCTCAGCCTTGCCCGTTTGTTGACACGCCGGATGTACGGCGGCACGGCCCAGATAAGCGTTGTAATGAGTACGCTTATGGGCGGCGTTTCCGGCTCCGCGACGGCGGACGCCGCGATGGAAACCCGCATTTTGGGCCCGGAAATGATTCGGATAGGCTACAAAAAGGGCTATATCTGCGCGGTAAACTGCGTTACCGCCCTCATCACAGCGACGATACCGCCCAGTCTGGGGCTCATCATATTTGGCTTTGTCGGCGAGGTTTCTATCGGCAGACTCTTTGCCGCCGGACTTATCCCCGGTCTTTTGATGATGATTTTCCTGATGACCACCACATCGATCACAAGCCGCGTCTACAAATACGATCCGCCAAGAACGGACGCGCCCAAACTAAGCCTGGGAGAACTTTTCGGTAACCTCAAGGAATCGGTATGGGCGCTGCTCTTTCCGATCATTTTGATTGTCGGTATACGCTTCGGCGTGTTTACGCCGTCCGAATCGGGGGCTTTTGCCGTCATTTACGCGATACTGATAGGAAAATTCGTGTACAAAGAACTGAACTGGCAGAATTTCAGGCAGGCGCTTATCACGACTCTGAAGGACAACGGCGCGATCATGCTGATAATAGCGATGTCGGGTCCGTTCAGCTACGCGATAACCTGGGTAAAGCTGCCTGTCGCGCTCAGCAACCTGATATTCGGCATCACGTCAAACCCGCAGGCCCTCGTTCTTATTATGATCGGCTTCCTGTTCATAACGGGGATGTTTGTTGACAGCAACGTCAACTTCCTCCTCCTAACGCCAATTTTCCTGCCTATGGTAAAGGAGGCCGGCATAGACCCTGTACATTTCGGCGTGTTGATGGCAACCGTCGTTACGCTGGGGGTGATGACTCCGCCGATAGGCTCGGCCCTGTACACGGTCTGCGGCATAATAGACTGCCCGCCGGAGGAGTACACATGGCATTCCTTGCCTTTCCTGGGGGCGGTGCTGGTGGAACTGGCGATTCTGGTTTTCCTGCCGGATATGGTACTCTGGATACCGAATATGATCTTTGGTAAATAGCCGGCTTCTTCGGCAGTTTTGTTTCCGGCTTTTACGGTTGAAGGACTTTTTATGATGATGAATGAGGCTATCACTAAAAAGATAGAGGAGGCGGCCATTGTCGCCGTGCTTGTGGTTGATGACGCGGCGGACGCGGTTCCGTTGGCAAAGGCGTTGTTGCGCGGCGGAGTCGATGTGATTGAGCTGACGCTCCGCACCCCGGCGGCCTTTGACGCGCTGTCGAAGATAAAGGCCGAGACGCCTGAGATTACCGCCGGCATAGGGACGATCCTTACGCCGGAGCAGGTGAAGGACGCCAAAGGCCGCGGCGCGGCCTTTGGCGTCGCGCCCGGTTACAACCCCGCCGTGCTGGACGCCGCGAAAAAATTCGCGCTTCCTTACGCGCCGGGCGTAAGCACAGCCTCTGAGATAGAGGCCGCCTACGGGAAGGGTTGCAGGACGCTCAAGTTATTCCCGATCGAAAGCCTTGGAGGGCTTTCCTACCTAAAAAATGTGAACGCGCCGTATGCCCACTTGGGCATACGGTACATACCGCTTGGCGGCGTCGGCATCGGTAACCTGAAGGCGTACCTGGAAAACGAGGCTGTACTGGCCGTCGGCGGGTCATGGCTTGCGCCGCGCAAGCTGATAAACGAAAAGGCCTGGGACAGAATCAGCAAAAACTGTGAGGAAGCGATCGGAATTGTCCGTGAAGTGAGGGGGAAATGATGGCTAAGTTGGTTACGTTTGGTGAAATCATGATGCGTCTGCAAACAGAGGCGGGCAGGCGTTTTAGGCAGAGTCTGCCGGGCGGTATGGAAGCAATATTCGGGGGCGCGGAGGCAAATGTAGCGGCCTCGTTTGCCTTGCTTGGCGGCTCTGCCGCTTTTGTTACGGCCCTGCCGGAAAACCCGATAGCGGACGCCTGCCTCGGCATCCTGCGGGCCCTCGGCGTAGATGTTTCCGGTGTTGTTCGTAGCAAGAAAGGGCGGCTGGGCATCTACTTCGCCGAGGCGGGGGCAAACCAGCGTCCAAGCAACGTGATTTACGATCGTGATTATTCATCGGTTTCGATGGAAAACCCCGGCAGTTATAAATGGGGCAGGATTTTTAGAGGCGCGGATTGGTTTCACACAACGGGAATAACGCCGGCCCTGTCAAAAATTTCCGCACGGGCAACCGTTAACGCGGCAAAAAGGGCAAAAATGTCCGGCCTTACCGTGTCCTGCGACCTTAATTTCCGTAAAAAGCTCTGGCGCTGGAAGGAAGGCGTGTCCCCTAACGAGCTTGCCGGCCGCGTGATGGGCGAGCTGCTACAGTTTGTTGACATCCTTATCGCCAACGAGGAGGATGTCGGCGATGTCCTTGGCATAAAGGACAACAGCCTGGACACGGCCGGCGGCGCCATCGACATAAACAAGTATCCGGAAATTGCCGCCCAGGTTGCGCAAAAGTTTCCCAACATCAAAAAAATCGCGTTCACGCTCCGTGAAAGCATCTCGGCGACGCATAACAACTGGGGCTGTATGCTTTACGACACGGCAAGCGGCGCCGTACACTTTGCGCCGCACTCAAACGGGTCGTACAGCCCTTACCGTATAACGGACATCGTGGACCGCATAGGCGGCGGCGATTCGTTTGGCGCGGCCCTGATCTACGCTTTGCTGGATGATCAATTCAAACAGGATGACGAAAAGTCCGCGGCCTTCGCCGCCGCCGCCTCGTGCCTGTGTCACTCAATATACGGCGACTTTAACTATTCAACAAAGGACGAGGTGCTGGCCCTGATGCGGGGCAGCACCTCCGGGCGTATCGTGCGTTAACGGGGTTCCGTAGAACCCGCCGGCCTTTGCCGGGCGGCCCTTTCAAAATTTATATTCACCTCATAAATTTTAAACTGACGGGGAGTTTAAACCGCGATTGAAACTAAGCTGGTATAGTAATAAATTGAAGTATGGCGCAGATTTATTTTGACAGGGAGCTTTCGTGGCTGGATTTTAACGCGCGGGTACTTGAAGAGGCGTTGCGTCAGGATTTACCGCTGCTGGAACGTTATAAATTCTTAACGATTGTCTCTTCAAACTTCGATGAATTTTTTATGGTACGCATGGCCGCGATGAAACGGGCAATCAGGCATAAAAATACAGCATATTCTCTGAGTGGCAGTGCGATAGAAGATCTTTACCGGCAGGCTCAAAAAAAAGCTCAAGCCATTATGGAAATGCAGTACGATTGTTTGTTGAATGACGTGCTTCCTTCGCTTGCCAAAAACGGGCTGCATCTTTTATTTATGAATGACTGGAACGAATTCCAGGCGGAATTTATAAGACAATACTTTCTTGATGAAGTATTTCCACTGCTCACACCCTTACGTTTGGACATTGGAATTCCTATAGCGGGTGAAACTTTGTACGCGGCGTTTATGCTGCGGGAAAACGATACGGACAAAAATGCTTCCAACATAGCGGTAGTCAAGATTCCAAAAGACAGAATCGTCATGCTGCCTTCCGGCGGTGACGGCGTGGTACGATGCTTTCTGCTTGAAGACGCGATACAACGCTTTGCTTCCTACCTTTTTCCGGGGTATTCAGTAAAGGAACGCATCCTTTTCAAGGTTGACCGCGACGCTGATTTTCCCGTTGACGAGGAGCGGGACGAAGATTTTATCAAGGCGATGGAAGAAGTTATTCTAAACCGTGAACATTCCCGCGCAGTTCGCATGACGCATTCCGCCGGGAGTGATTTTTTGCGGGATGCCTTGGCCCGCCATCTTGAACTTTTGCCGCCGGAACTTTACCTTGTGCCGGGTCCGCTTAACCTGTCAAGTCTTTCCTTGCTGTACGACATAGAAAATTTCGGGGTATCAGGTTTTGAAAAGCTAAAAAATGTTTGTGTGAAAAGCATTGATGTTTTTTTTGATGATGACGAAAAAACCTTGTGGGAACGGATCGATGAGGGCGATATTTTACTGCATTTTCCATACGAATCGTTCAGCCCCGTCCTGTCGTTTTTTTCGGATGCGGCGCACGACCCTTCCGTGCGGGCGATAAAAACAACGCTGTACCGGACGAGCGGCGACTCGCCTGTCGTACGATCGCTGAAAGAGGCCGCGTTGAACGGGAAGCAGGTTACGGTCATTGTAGAATTAAAGGCCCGTTTTGACGAGGAACGTAACATCAACTGGGCAAAGGATTTGGAAAAGGCCGGCGTAACGGTGATTTACGGACTCGCCCGGCTCAAGGTACACGCAAAGACCGCTCTTGTTGTACGCGGGGAACGCGGCGGCCTGCGGTCATACCTCCACCTTTCTACCGGCAACTACAACGACAAAACCGCTAAAATGTACGCCGATCTATGCCTGTTTACCGCCAACACGGACTTTGTCCACGACGCGGAACTTTTTTTTAATATGATAACGGGCTATTCCGCCGCGGCAAAAACCCGCCGCCTTGTAATAGCGCCGTTAACGCTGAAAAAACGCCTTGTCGAACTTATAGAGCGCGAGGCGGAGCAGGCGTCACGCGGACAGTACGCGGTAATAAAGGCAAAGATGAACGCCATTGCCGACACGGATGTAATTGAAGCCCTCTACCGGGCGTCCCGCGCCGGGGTAAAAATTTTTCTTAATATACGCGGTGTTTGTACGCTGATTCCGGGCCTTGCGGAACTTTCCGAAAATATAAAAGTTGTAAGTGTTATTGATTACTTTTTGGAACATTCACGAATAATATTTTTTGAAAACGGAGGCAACGCGGATCTGTACCTGTCCAGCGCGGACTGGATGACGCGCAACCTTGAGCGCCGTGTTGAATTGATGTTTCCCGTTCTGGATGCCCGAATCAAACTCCGTTTATCCGTTATCCTTGATTCATTCTTTAAGGACAACTGCCAGGCTCACGCTTTGGGCGCGGACGGCGTGTGGCACCGTTTGCGCCCGGCTGCCGGTGAAGGATGTTTTCAGGTTCAAACGTTTTTAAAAGAATACACGGAAAACCTGTGCGGTTCAGGGAACAGGAAAGCCCCTGTTTTTATTGTGAGACATTCATGATCGTATGAATCGCGCCGAATTAAGCCCCCTGCCCTATAGAACGAGACTCCGTTCAAACCGGTACAAAGATACCGCGCCGCAAAACAGGTTTACCGCGCAACGCGCACGAATGGTACAATCCGGGTTTTCCCTGATGTCAGAAAACCGGCGCAGCCTTTAAAGCATGACCGGAGGCGCTTATTCACTTAGCCGCTTTTTCCAGCGCAAGCTCTACGGCCTCCGTGAACTGGTCAAAGGCTATCGTCGCGCCGCTTATAGCGTCCACCTTTTTCAGGTCGCCGGATTCGCGGTAGGAACGGGCGTACTGTTCCATCGCGCGGACGGCAAGCTGGGCCTTGTTGTAGAAGTCCTGGTTGGAAATCTCCCCGTTTACCTTGCCGTAGTCCTCAGCCTTGATCACGCCGTCCTTTTGCCGGGTAACGAACAGGCAGTCTGAAACGCGGCCATCCGTGATCGTAACCGTAACCTCGCCCCACGCGCCCTTATCATCCGGGCCGCTTTTGCCGGTATACACGCCATCACTGTACGACCTCTTTCCGCAGCCGGACAGCAGCGCAAGAGCCGCAATCAACAAAAACCATTTTCCGCATGTTTTATTCATCTGTTACCCCCAGCCCGTGCTCCCCGGGACGCCCGCCGTTTTCAACGATACGGGCTATGCGGCCATGTTCCAGCACGACGGTACGTTGCGCGTCTTCGGCAACCTCCGGGTCGTGCGTTACGACGATGATCGTGCTGCCCTCAGCGTGAAGCTGCTTAAATATATCGATAACGATCTGTTCGTTGGCCTCGTCCAGGTTGCCAGTCGGTTCGTCCGCCAGTATCAGCATCGGGTAGTTGATCAGGGCGCGGGCTATGCAGACGCGCTGCTGCTCACCGCCCGAAAGCTGGCTCGGCAAATGTTTGGCGCGCCCTGAAAGCCCGACACGCTCAAGCGCCTCAAGCGCCTCCTTTTCGTCCGGCATACTGTGGTAGTACTGCGCCACCATCACGTTCTCCAGCGCGGTCAGGTAATTCACAAGGTGGAACTGCTGGAATATCAGCCCGATCTTGTCCCGCCGTATCGTGGTAAGGCCGCGTGAACTCTCGCGGGAAATATCCACGCCGTCCAGAATCACCTGCCCGCCGGAAGGCTTGTCCATGCAGCCCACTATGTTCATCATCGTAGTCTTTCCGGAACCGGAGGGCCCCATAATCGCAAGCCACTCCCCCTGCCTCACCGTCAGGTTGACGTTTTGCAAGGCCTTCAGCGTCCCGTAAACCTTTGAAATATCCTTCAACTCCAGCAAACCCATACATCTCTCCATCCATAAAATATATAAAGGGGCCATCCCGCACGACATATCCTGGAGTTTGTTCACTCCGGAAACAAACGCGGCAGGCGCTTGTTCATTCCCCACGCAGCACTATTGCCGGGTCAACCTCAGTGGCGCTCCGCACCGGGATTATACAGGCTATACCCGTGATCAGCATTGACGCGAGAATCGTTAGCGGCAGCAGGAGCGGCAGGAAGGCGACAGAACGGTTAAACACGTTGAGCGCTACCCCCTGGGCAAAAACAAAGCCGAAAAGAGCGCCTAAAAACCCGCCCATGCAGCCGAGAAACACCCCCTCGCCCAGAAACTCCGCTGCAAGGCTGCCGTCCGCCGCGCCGAGCGCCTTCCGCAGGCCGATCTCTTTGCGCCGTTCGGTAACAACCGCCATCATGGTCGTCGCCACGCATATCATGATAAGCAGCAACACTATCACCGTTACCAGGTATACGAGCGCCTGTAACTTGGTGAGTACGGCGCCCTCCGACTCGGTAAGCCGCTTCACCAGGCGGGGGCTTACGCCGTCCACCTCCGCGCTTATCGTCCGGGCGAGGGCGAGCAGCGTCTCCGCCGGCGCGGAGACGCTGCATTCCAGCGCGTCAATCTTGCCGCCGTCCCCGATCATCTCCTCCATATCCCCCAGCGACATGAAGATAAACGCCTCCTCCGTGCCGCCCGACTGCATCACGCCGGACACGGTAAAGTCGCGGCTAAAACCATCACCGGAAGGCCCCGTCCCGGTGATCGTAAACGGGCTGCCTGGAAGCAGGCGTATCGTGTCCGCGACTTCCTGCCCGATCAGGGCCTCGCCCGGAGACTCCGGCCAGCGCCCGGAAACAAACCAGTAGGGGCTAGTCTTTCGCGCCTCGGCCAGGCTGGTACCCGCCGCCATGAAGGGCTGCTCGTTCACCTTGACCATGCGGTAGCGGTACGGGGCCGCCCCCACAAGGCCGGAAGCCGGCAGGTAGGCGAGCGCCCGCCGCGCATCCTCCATGCCGATAGACGCCGCATTCCCCGCCGGGATGATCACGAAGTTCGCGCCGTACGAGCGGAATTCCTGCCCCATCTGGCGCGGGATGTCGTAGTAAACCGTGATAAGCCCGGAAAGAATCGTCGCCCCTATCGCCACCGCCAGCAGCGCGACAAGCATCCGCGACCGCCTGCGTAAAAGGGAGCTCACCACCATCTTTAAGTAAAACCGCTGTTTATTCACGCCTCATTCCTTACTGCCCGGCAAATGACACAGGCATAAATCTACCCGCATTCCTGTCTAGGCCTGCTACCGTCCATGCAGCACCTCCGCCGGGCGGAGGGAGAGGAGCAGCCTGATTGACGGGATGCTGCCGGCCATCGTTACCAGGAACACGAGGACGGCGACCACCGGAATCACCACCGGCTTGATGTCGATGGCCGAGCCGAAGACGGAGTGACCGATTATTTGGGCGAAACCGAGACCTGCGAAGTAACCCGCCGCGCCGCCTAAGATACCGGTGATGATGATTTCCGCCAGCACGAGCGCCGAGATCGGGGCGTCGTACGCGCCCACCGCCTTGAGAAGCCCTATCTCGGCGGCGCGTTCCATCACGCTGGCCGTAACGAGGTTCGATATACCGAGCGCGGAACCGGCCAGGCTCAGAATCGTAATCAAGAGCATCAGAAGCTGGGTCTTTTCCAGTATCGCGCCCTCCGATTCGGCCACCTGCCGTACCGGTTTCGAGACGGAGTCCGTTATCACCTCGTCAATCTGGTAGCAGATCGCGCTGACATAGGCGGTGCAGTACCAGGTCTCCCATTCCTTTATCGAAAGACTCTTAGGGTCCTGCGCGGCCCGGCGGGAAAGCTCGTTGTCCGGCGTGGTGAGGGCGCTCACTTCAACGCGGCTCACGAGGCCCGGCCTGTCCGCCAGGTACTGGGCGCTTGACAGCGGCATGTAAAACTCTTCGTCCTCATTCCCGCCCGCGCTGAAAATCCCCTCTACGGTGAATTCACGGCTCCCCGTTGCCGTTTGCAGCAGCACCTTATCCCCAAGATCAAGGCCGTACTTTTGCGCTACCGACTCCCCGGCCATCACCGCGTTCACGTCGTCATCGCCGATCCAGCGTCCACGCACGTCCCACCAGCTCTTCAGGTTCCGCATCCCGGTGTCCAGTTCCTCGCCGGTGGGTAGTTCCAGGTGATGTTTGAACCATGTCCCGACGAGCCGGACATCGCCGCCTCCTCCAGCGGAGGAGGCGGCGAGGGCGGCGGCGGCTTGGACAAGCCGGGCGCGGACGTTAAGGTACGGCGTAAAGTCAACGATGTTGAACGCCCAAAAGATCGTTTTGATGTTCCCCAGTTCCGCCTCGGTGAGGTACTTGTCCGACACCCCCTCTCCGTCACTGACCCCGTAAAGGTCATCAAGCAGGGAGGCTCCGCGGGGAAGCACGTTGATGTTGGCCCCGTAGGTCTTCAACTCCTGATTCACCTTGTCGCCGACATCGAGCATCACGTTCAGCATAGCCGTTGCCAGCGACGCGCCGAGCGCGACGGTGAAGGCCACCATCAGCATCTTGCCCTTTTGCCTGAAAAGGGCGCCACGAACCATTCTCCAAAACATACCCTCTAAAATCCTTCCGTAATAACCGGCCCTGAAGCCGGGCCCTATTTGAATCTGTTCTTCTCGTTTTCCAGATTCTCGATCTCTATCACCATGAAGCCGCTCCGCAGGCCGTAGGCCAGCGGAACGGGGTTGCAGCCGCCCTTGAAACCAATCGTGGAGATGTTCATCACCACATCGCAGAGGCGGCAGATCACCTCGTCCTTCCGCTCGTAGTAGCCTGTCGCCCCGCATATATCGCAGGCGTCAAGCCCCACACCGTAAGCTACGGCATTCTTCTTTATCACGATGAAGCGGACTTCCGTCCCGTCTTGAGTATTGAGGGCAAAGCGGTGCAGGTGTCCGTCCTCTACCTGGGTGAGCGGGATCAGTATCTCGCCCCCCTCAATCGTCATCGGCTCGGCGGGGGAAAGGACAACCACCCTTTCCGTATAGCCCTTTAACACCGTCATCGCCAGAACGGAAACGGCAAAGGCCGCCGTCACGGTGAGGCACCAGCGCCGGCCCGTTCTCCGCGCGGCGCGGACCTTGCGGCGCTCCGCCGGGTTGTTTCCCGCAAGCTTCTCCCTGAAACCCCGGATGAAGAACGCGAGCGCCGCGAGAAAACTTATACCCATCAGCGCGTAGGTAAACAGGGCGCTGTTGTTCACACCGGCGATTATCACGGCAAAAAGCCAGCGGGCCATCGGTATGATCCGCCGCGCCAGCAAAAATTGAACGATTACAATGGCCTGGTTGCAGATTGCGACCACCAGCGCGACGCTAAGCAAGGCCTTTACCGGTATGCCGGGCAGCGCTTTCGCCGTCTTGTAAATAGCGAGCGCGCCTGTCGTTACGACCGCGAGGCCCGCCGCAAACCCCAAGAGGCAGAACAGAAAATCCGTGCTGAATATGCTTTCGCCGGGCAGCACAAATTCCGTCGGGTACAGGAATATCACAGGCAGGGCGTACAGCAGGAGCGCCGCCAGAAGCAGGGTGTTTACCCAGGCGGGAAAAGCTTCCGCCAAAAAAGGCCTTTTTTGAAAGAAACGTGCTTTTAAAAGGCGTTTTTTCGGCGCTTCCCACAAGAAAAATATGTGCAGAATTCCGAATAGCACCGCGAAAGACAGAGTCCAGGTGTTAAAAAAGCCCCGGTGTATTAGCGTCGTCGTCCTGCGAAGCACGGCAATGACGAGGGCCGCCGCCACGCTGGCGGCGCAACCCCAGGCGGCGGCCCTCTTCCCCCGCTCCCCGCCTTCTTTTATCAGGGCGGCCCAGAGCAGGGCCGTCAGTATACCGGTGATCGTCAAGTTTTCGATTACCTGAACAAGGTATCTAAGCATGGTCCCCTTAGTTTAATAGAAAAACAACAAAAAACCCAGCCAGCCGGCCGCCGGGCCTGGCCGCAACGCGGGTCTCAAGAGTTTGTTACGCTTCGCGCGTAAAATCCCAAAATAGCCGCTGCCTCTTCCCGCGTATGCCACAGACACAGCCGACGACGGCAAGCCGCAATGCAAATTGTCCTAGCAATCCCTGTCAAACCAAAGGTTCGCGAGAGGCCTGATAATTTTTAGGGCAACGCTGATTAACTTGAGGCCAATCATCGTTGCCCTAAGGAGAGAGCTCATCTCATTACGCAAATGTGTCAACAAAGTTGACATTCGCATTAAAGTAGCACCGATTTATGCGCATTCGCATAAATCAGTGCTTCCTTAGGTTTTTCTTCGCTATGCGGCTTGTCTTACAGTAGGGAGACCCGCCTGCGGCGGGTCTCCCGGACGGTGGGGTCCGCCGTACGACAGCAGACCCCGGCCCTGCGGAACGAAACCTGCAAGCAAGGCAGGCAGGCTACGGTTGAACAGAGCTAAACGGCCTTTCATTTACCAGGACGGGCCTGCGTAATTTACCGTCCACTCAGCCACAAGCGGTGCGCCCCAGAATCTTCCGGGTACGCCCGTAGCCGCATCAACGTGCAACACATAACCTAGCGCCTCGGGATTCTCTATCGAGAACCGTACCGTGTACGTGCCGGCTCCGCCGCCGGGCAGTTTTATGTTTGCCCCGTAGTGCGGCCCGTCGCTCGCGTTCATCGGCATAAACGTGCCCTCCGTTTTTTCGCCGGTCGATTTGGTTATCTCGTACTTAACGGTCAGAAACGGGACAAAATCCCCAACGCCGAAGCCTAGATCGTTCTCCAGCGCGGAAATATCCGCCTCCATATGCATGTCCGACTGGGACGCGGGAAGCCCCGCCCCCGCCGGAAGCATGTCCACGGGCTGGAAGTAAACTCCCGCCACATTGAGAGGTCCCAGCTCATGGTCGTCCCCCAGCGGGAATTCCTCAAAACCGGCTTCCTCGCCAGGGGTTACCATGCTTTCGGGCCTCGTTCCACCCTGCTGCCCGCCGTTAGCAAACGCTGCGGACGAGCATACCGCAATCAAAAGAAGTACGATCAGATTTCTGATTTTCATTGTACCACTCCTTATAAAAAAATTTCCCGCCTCCAAAAGGCCGCGGGTTATTACCACATACACGGCGCAAGCGCCCAAAAATGTCTTAAAGCCAAACCCGGTCTTCTCTCCGGTTAGTTAGCTAAAAAGAACATGAATCAAGGTAGCACCTCCTAACTTTTTTGTCAAGCGTTTGTTTTGACTAACTGCGTTTTTTTTTAACTAAGTCCGGCAAGACGCGGGGCGCAACGGGGATGAAGGCGTTTCGGCAACAGCGGCGCTTTTCCACGAAAGAGACCCGGTGTTTTTCCGGAAAACGCCGTTTTTGCAGGCAACCCCCGATCGCAAGGATACGCCGGGTATCGAAGGCCCAAGGTGTCTTGAACTTGAATGAAGAATCGGCGTAATTTCGTAGCGCCCCGCCTGCGGGAACTCAGCGTACCCACCAGCAGTCAAGTCCGATGTCGTATTTGGGGCGGACTCCGGGGATGCCGAATTTGTTCCTGTAGGCGAGGCGGTAGTTGGCAAGATACCATTGGGGGATCATGTAGCTGTTCC
>JAITKQ010000008.1 GCA_031278295.1 Spirochaetaceae bacterium
CGGCTTGCCGCTGATTGGGGCGCCTGCGGCGCGCCAATCACGCGGTAGGAGGCAATGGTCTACTACCATTTTTCGTGAGTATTTACTAATTCTAACCGCCCTAAAGGGCGGGGTATTAGACCCCACTGCGAATAAATTACCTAATGCCTCTGTCGCTTCCCGCATGTCGGATCTGCCACAGGCGCGGTAGGGATGGATGACCCGGTAGTCAAAGCTTCCACCAACAGCGGCAAGTCGCTATCGAAGCGAAGCTTCACGGCAGCCGGAAAAATCACCGAGGTTTGTGGCAGAAAATAACGCAAAAACCTACAAGCGCGACAGGAGGCTAAACTTTGACGCGCTTTTGGGCGCCGAGGATGCCGGTAGGTTTAACAAGGAGGATGATAATAAGTATGGAAAAAGATACGGCGTCGGCGTACTGTGACGAAACAAAACCCTTTGTCAGGGTTTCGGCGATTCCAAGCACTATGCCGCCCAACATGGCACCCGGTATCGAGCCTATGCCTCCCAGCACCGCCGCGACAAAGGCTTTAAGGCCGGGCATTATCCCCATGGTCGGGGAAATTTGCGGGTAAGCGAACGCAAACAGGATGCCGCCCGCCGCCGCCAGCACGGAACCCAGCGCAAACGTGAACGAGATCGTATGGTCTACCGGTATACCCATCAGGCTTGACGCCTGCATATCGATCGAAACGGCGCGCATCGCCTTGCCGCGTTTTGTGTACATTACTATGTAGTTAAGGCTTATCATCAGTAGGGCGGATACGACAATCACGATTATCTGTATGTTTGATATTGAAATATGCCCCAAATCTATGTTGTACGTGGCGGGACGCGGAAACTGGCGCGGATTTGGACCTATGAACGGCAGCACACGGGCGCCGTTTTCCAGGATCAACGAGACCGCTATCGCCGTGATAAGCGAATTGAGGCGCGGCGCGGAACGGAGCGGCCTGTACGTCAGCCTTTCTATCGTCATGCCGAGCGCCGCGCAAAAAAGCATGGAAACCAGGAAGGCCAGTATTATTGACGGAGGGGAAACGCCCAGCTTTACCAGCACAAAATACCCGGCGTACGCGCCCGCCATCAGGATGTCGCCGTGGGCGAAATTTATCAGCAGCACGATGCCGTATACCATCGTGTAACCGAGCGCGATAAGCGCGTAAATGCTGCCCAGCGAAAGCCCGTTAATGAGTTGCTGCACAAAGATTAAAAACATTTTGTTGACTCTAACGCAGTTCTATACCGGTGATGTTGCCGGCCGGAACGGAAAAAATGATTCCTTCCGCTTTGGAACTTAAGCCGTGCGATTTACCGACCGCTTCCATGATGGGCAGCTTCTTTTCCCGCGTGGTAAGGATCAGGATAATTTCCTTCTCGTTCTGTACGGAGATGCCGAATATCTTTGCCGGCCCCGTCTTTATCAACCCGCGGGCGCTGATAACCGTACCGCCGCCCGCTCCGGCCTCACGCGCAACCGTCATAAATTCGTCGCTGTAACCCTGATTCAGAATCGTGATTATAAGGTCATACTTTCTTTCCATCTTTCTTCTTTCCTTTCCGTGATAGCCGCCCTGTACAGACGTCTCAGATTCCGCCGCATCCTTGTTCAAGGAACCCAGCACCGGGTTGTTTACCGCTGAAAGCGGCACCGAAAAAGCAATCCCGGCGCCGGGATGGTTCAGGCCCAACTTTTGCCCCACCTCCCGCATCAGGGCGGGCACCGTCAAATCCTGTTCCAAGGATAGTATGACAGCCTTGTCGGACGAGCCTATCCCCAGTATATCAAGTATCTCGGAACTTGCCGTCCCCCGCCCCCTGCACACATAATGATAGCGTAGGCCGCTTTGGCTGAATATGGAGCTGACCGTCTTTATATTCCTCCAGTCAACGATAAAAATCGCCAGTGTTAAAAGTGGAAAATCCTGTGCATCGTCCATTTAGTAGTTTACCTCCGGATAAACAATGATTCTTCCGACCTCTTCCGGACTCATCACGCCAAGGCCCGCCGCGAGCTTCTTTAGCCTGATGTTGTACACCAGACCCATGGACTGAATCACGATCAGGGGGGCAAGCGCTACAAGAGCCACAACGCCAAATGCTTCCGTCATCATATCGCCGCCTGAACCTTGGCAGACGCCCATCGCGAGCGGCAGCAGAAAAGTTGACGTGAGCGGGCCGGAACAGACGCCGCCTGAGTCAAACGCTATCCCGACAAAAATACGCGGCACGAAAAAAGTCATCGTCAGCGCTATAAGATAACCGGGTATCAGTATCCACATCAGCGGAATACCCAGCAGGATACGCGACATTGTTATGGCAAGGGCCGAAGCCATCCCGATCGCGAGCGAACGGGCCATCGTCTTTTGCGGTATCGCGCCGGAAGATATGTCTTCAACCTGCTTGTTCAGCACGTGAACGGCGGGTTCCGCCATCACGATAAAATAGCCCACCAGCATGCCCAGCGGTATCAGCACCCAGCGTAGCGAAGAATCCGCCATCTCGGAGCCCAGCAACAGGCCCACAGGGATGAAGCCTACGTTTACACCGGTAAGAAAGACCAGTAAGCCTACCAACGTGTAGAAAAAGCCCATCCCGATACGTTTAAGCTGGTGTTTCTTGTAACGGTGGGAGATAAGCTGAAAAACTACGAAAAAAAACACGAGCGCGGCAAGCGCCTTGATCACGTCTTCCGCATAGTGCGGAAGCTCCCGGAGAAAGCTTTTTACGACATCCCGCGAGGTAACAACATCCGGAACCGTATGCGTCCCGACATCCGCGCCGGACGGGTTGAATACTATGCCGAGTAGCATCACGGCCATGATCGGGCCGACGCTGCAAAGCGAAACCAACCCGAAACTGTCATCCTGGGACCCTTTGTCGCCCCGTATCGACACGACGCCCACTCCCATTGCCAGTATAAAGGGTACCGTTATCGGGCCTGTCGTTACGCCGCCGGAATCAAAGGCCACGGGTATAAAATTCTCCGGCGTAAAGCAGGCGAGCACGAATGTTGCTATGTACGAAATTATCAGGAGTACCGCCAGTTGTATTTTGAACAGTATGCGGAGAACCGCCATTACCAGAAACAGGCCCACGCCTATCCCGACCGTTAAAATCAGCACTATGGAGGGGTTTATGGACGGTACCTGCCGGGCCAATACCTGCAAGTCCGGTTCGGCAACCGTTATGACCAGACCCATCATAAAACTTACCGCTATGATCAGTATAAGATTCGGGGTTTTTGTAAGCTGAATCCCGATGCCTTCCCCCATGGGCATCATCGCCATGTCCGCACCCATGGTAAAAAAACCCATCCCTATCACAAGCAGTACCGCGCCCATCAAAAACATCAGTATATTCCCGGCAGGTATCGGCACAAACACTACGCTTGCAAGCAGCACGATTACCGTTATGGGAAACACGGACGAAAAAGCTTCCGTTATTTTCTCATAAAGTATTTTGTTCATTGTTTAATCATAGTAAAAAATATACCCCGCTTTGTTAACCCGGCCCGCTACGCGCCCGCCAGCAGGCCCGCCAGCGGGCCCCACATCCGCCCCGCCAGCGGGTTTAAAGTCCGCTACGCGGTAGCGTCCCGAAGGCGGGCTTCGGGTTCTGCCCTCAGGTCCGAAAAAGGCGATAGGCATACGCGGCTGTAGGCGGCGGGTGGTTTGATGTTTCAGGGAACAGATTCAGGTGATTTGGGCGCATTTCCAGCCCTGCCGGAAACCGGGCTTTGCGGGGTTCCGCAAGGCAAGCCCCTTGGGTTGCCCCTACATTCGCTACACGCCCGCCAGCGGGCCCCACATCCGCTACGCCAGCGGGTTTAAAGTCCGCTACCCGCCAGCGGGTTTAAAGTCCGCTACGCGGTAGCGTCCCGAAGGCGGGTTTTACGCCGTGCCCTCGGGTCCGAAAGGGGCGATAGGCATACGCGGCTGTAGGCGGCGGGTGGTTTGATGTTTCATGAACCGCGAATGGGCGCGAATGAATACGAATAGCGCGAATATTATTAGCGGTAATTCGCGTTCATTAGCGGTCAAAAGACGGCTGTTGCGAGGGGTGATTTGATGTTTTTGGGCGCATTTCCGGCACTTCGTGCCGGAAACCGGGCTTTGCGGGGTTCCGCAAGGCAAGCCCCTTGGGTTGCCCCTCCATTCCCTACGCTTCGCGCCCCTCCAATCCCCGCGTTTCGTACACGACGGCTTTTTCGCCAATGATAGACCGGTAAATGTAAAATTACCGTTTGCGTGATCAGCTCTCTCCGTGGGCCTCAAGTTAATCAGTGTTGCGCCAGTCGGTTTTCGCTACAGTAAAGACCCGCACAACCGTAAGCCGCCCCGCAAACAGCTGGCCTTCTTTTTTAACATGGGCCAGCAGCGGGTCGTCATCGATTCCGCCCAGAACAGCGTCCCGTTCGGCGACGCTGTTGTACGTTATGTGGCGAAACGGGTTGGTATAGTCTTTTTTCTTTGTAAAATAAACCTGTTCCTCGACATAGCGCTGGATACGCGCCGCCTCGTTAAGGAAGGCCGCCCAGTCCTGCCGCGTGATTGAAGCGTGGCCATTTAGCAGGCGGAGTACCTGTAGCGCGTTCAGCGCCTTGTCCAGCGGGTATTCGGACAGCAGGCGTCTATATTCGGCGTGTAGCGCCTCCCATGAGCAGAGGACTCCGTTCCGTACCGCCTCCCGCAGCGCCTCCGCCTTGTCATGCGGGACAAGCTGCCCCCCAAGATTCTCCCACTTGAAAGACAGGTTTTCGCTGTGCGCCGCGTTAAAGCCTTCAAAATTAAAATCTTCCCGTTCAAAAAAATAATTGACAAGCGTTTTTACCGCATAGTACACCAGCATATCACGGTAAGCCGCCATGCCGCGGCGCGCTTTTACCACTATCACGGGTAGGTCGGAACATTCAAAGACCTTGTTCGACACAAAAATTTTATCATCTCTATCAATGCAAGCGCTCCGCTCTTGCAGCCACGCAAGCGCCTCTATGATTTCCCCCACCGTATCGGGCGCAAGGTAGTCGGTTTCAAAGTGCTGCGCGACAAAAACCCTCTTGTCGCGCATACGGGTTTTCCAGGAATTACGTTCAAGCGCGTACAGGTTATACTCCCACCAGTATGCCGGCAACAGTACGCGCATAGTATTTTCACTGTTGTTGGCAAGCATACAGAACGGCAGCGAGATATTGAGTTCAAACGGGTAATTTCCCTTCGCAATCATCGTAAAGGCGGCAAAGCGTGAATTATGTTTCAGCGCACTGGACAGGCCGGGCCAGAAACCGCGGCCCGCGATAATTTCACCATCTTTTCCCCTGCTGTTGTGATTCGAGCCGACGGTGGAGCCCGCCGCCATGTTCGACTGTCCCATCAGCATGGACGCTATCAGGAATGAATTGTTGTGGTGCTGTTCGTGCGCCGGAAATACAAGGTTGTTCAGCACCTCACAGCACGATATGGTCGAATTATCGCCGAGTATGGAATGTATCAGACGGGCGCCGTACTTGAGGCTACAGTTATTGCCCAGCACGAAGCGTACCGCCTTGCTTCCGTAAAATACATGACATCCGTAGCCGACGATTCCATTTACCAGTTCTACCCCTTCTCCGATCTGCGTCGGTTCGTTTTGATCCGACTTTATCGTGATGTTTTTTAATTTGTTAGCGCCCTTTATGTACGCGCAGTCGCCGACGCGCACATCCTTCAGCGTTTTGCTGTGTTTGATCGTCGCTCCGTGCCCGATTTCCCCGTAATATCCGCGTCTTGAGTCAACCGAATTCTGTGTGATCCGTTTGAACGCGGCCATCAGTTCCGCATCGTCACGTTTTGTTACCCAAAGGTAAGCATCCGCGCATATCATGCCGGCAAACGGCAGTACGCCGCGTCCGCCGCATTCGTTGACAGGTTCTATCCAAACACGTACATCCTCCTCCTCGCCGTCCTTCACTATGCCTTCGCCGAATTTGGAATGGTTTGTCGTGTCCATTTCGTTTATGGACGAAAGTATAACGCCATCCCCTATTATGTAGTGCGAGATGTAGGCGCAGTCGTTCACCGCGCAGTTGTCCCCTATATCGCACGAGATGATTCTGCTCCGCATGATGCCGCAGGGCACGGTATAGTCGTGGTAGCGCAGGACTCCGCCGGCGCACGAGCCTATCCGGACACGGCCGGCAAAAAAACTGTCCATGATGTACCTAGGGTCAAAACGATTGCTTACAAAAACATCGTCCCAATGAGCGCATATATTTCTGTTCTTTACCAGCGCCTCGATTTCAGCCGCTTCAAGATGACGGTAATGCCCCTGTCCACGCCCGCCCTTTGGAGCGTACAGCGCGTCAAGCTGCTTGTCCCGCAAATAGTACTCATCGTTGCCCTTCCGCAAAAAATTTCCGTCAATAAAATCATATCCGTACCGTTCGTCCGATTTGATATATGCTGTCATACTGCCTCCTTTTTTTCGACGGGCCGTCTCATGATCACATCCCACTGTGTAGCCAGCATCCCCGCAAGCATCAGGAAAAAGCCCAGTAATATGGCGGGGCCCGGTTTTTCCGATAGGAGGAGTATCCCGCCAATGGCGGCGAACACACTTTCCGTGCAGAGAATTACCGCCGCGTGCGCGGGCGGCGCGTCACGCTGGGCTACAACCTGTAATGTGTACGCCACGCCGACCGACATGATCCCACCGTAAAGCAACGGTACCGCCGCGTCAATCATCATAGAAGGGTGAAAATTAAACGCGCCCAGTTCCGCGCCAATGCCTATGTTCAGCCTGCCCGGAATATTTAACAGCGCAAATACAAGCGAAATAAGACCGCAGACCACAAATTGTCCGCAGGCAAGTTTTACCGCGTCCGTTTTCCGTACAAACCTGTCAATCAGTATCACATGAAGCGCCCAGAATATACCGCTTACTATCGTCAGTATGTCACCGCTGTTGACCGTTTCAAGATTCACGCCGCCTATCACAAAAAAGAGACCGGCAAGCGCCAGCACAGCGCCCGCCCATGTCTGCATCCCTGTCTTCCTGCCCATGAATATACCGAAAACCGGCACCAAAATAACATAAATTCCGGTTAAAAACCCACTGTTGCCGGCCGTTGTCCATAGAAGCCCGAGCTGTTGCAGGCTCGCGCCCGTAAAAAGGCAGCCCCCCGCCGCGACCGAAAATATAAATAATAATTTATCGGGACGCCTGCCGCCGCCCATCTCCCGCGCCCTTTTATCCCTCAAAACTACCAGGGGAACAAGCGCCACGCCGCCAAGCAGGAATCTTATACTGTTAAATGTAAAAGGTCCTATATAATTCATGCCCGCCCGCTGGGCGGCAAAGGCAAAACCCCATATACACGCGGTAAGTCCCAAAAGAATATCCGCTTTGATTACACGTCTGTCCATGCGTTAGAATTATACACAATATCCTCAATAAAGTAATACACCGCGTTGCCTCATCAAAAATGTAAGCGGAAAGAGGCCGTGCCTCATTTTGAAAAATGTCTCCAAGCCGCATAAGTTGTTATATTACAAGAAATTAAGTGTGAGTTAAGTCTATACCGGGGCCGCGTCGGGGGGTGGGAGCCGTCCGGAAAAGAAGCATGGCGCGCGGCAACGGGAAAATCCGGTTTCCGCGTACCCGGCGCTTTAAAAAAAACCGCTGCCGGTCAGGATAGACGGGTAAAAATTCCTATACGCAAAGAGCCGGCAAAGTCTATGCGTTCACCCTGACTCCGCCTGCGGGCCGCCGCCTTGCCTGAAAACCCGGCTACGGGGTACAATCATTCTATGTTTGTAGAAGCGTACTCTTATGATGATGTGTTGTTGCTGCCCGGGTATTCGGAGATTCTGCCGAGGGACTGCGACGTAAAGACGCGGCTCTGCGCCGGTTTGGAGTTGAACGTGCCGGTTTTGTCCGCCGCGATGGATACGGTAACCGAGGAGAAACTGGCAATAGCGATAGCGCTTGAAGGCGGCGCGGGGGTCATACACCATAACCTGAGCCCGGAGGAACAGGCGCGGCAGGTTGCCTCCGTCAAAAGATACCTTAACTGGGTGATAGAAACGCCTGTAACGGTAGGGTTGGATGTGAAAGTCGGTGAGGTAAAAGAGATGATGCGCCGTTGCAACGTGTCCGGGATGCCCGTACTGGACAGCGATAAGCGCCTTGTAGGTATAATCACGAGCCGCGACCTTAGGTTTTGCAGCGATGATACGCTCCCTGTTTACCAAGTGATGACGCGGGAACTGGTTACCGAGCAGGGTTCTCCCTCACCTGACAGCGCCCGCAGGAAATTTGACAAGAAGCGTATCGAAAAACTGCCTGTAGTTGACAGCGAAAACCGTTTGACCGGCCTTATCACCGTCAAAGACATGGAAAAACAGGCGCAGTACCCTTATGCCGCGACTGACGGAACGGGGAGGCTGATCGTCGGAGCCGCGATCTCTCCGCTGGACTATGAGATTCGTATCCCGCTGTTAAAAAACGCCCATGTTGACTTTGTTGTTGTAGATACGGCGCACGGGGACACCAGGAATGTCGCCGGCACGGTGAGCGAAATAAAAAAGAAGTTTGACATACCGGTAATCAGCGGAAACGTGGCGACAAAAGAGGGGACGCGCCGGCTGATTGACGCGGGGACAGATGCGGTAAAGGTGGGGATGGGGCCGGGCTCCATCTGCACCACCCGCGTCGTAGCGGGGGTAGGCGTGCCTCAATTTACCGCTGTATGGGACTGCGCTGAGGAAGCGGCGAAGGACAATATCCCTGTTATCGCGGACGGCGGCATAAAGTTTTCAGGCGATATAACGAAGGCGATCGGCGCTGGCGCGGATACGGTGATGATAGGCAGCCTGTTTGCCGGGCTGAAAGAATCCCCCGGCAACGAAATCATCTTTGACGGCCGCATATACAAAGATTACAGGGGCATGGGCAGCATCGGCGCACTGAAGGATGGCGGCGGCGACCGCTACCAAATAGCAAAGGATGAGTACCCGTCGCCGGAAGGCATAGAGGGCCGCGTACCTTACAAGGGTGACCTCCGCCTCTTCCTCTATCAGCTGGTGGCCGGCTTACGAAAGGGCATGGGCTACTGCGGCTGTAAAAGTATTGCGGAGCTAAAGCGTTACCGCAAATTTATAAAGATTACCGCGGCGGGCCTGAGGGAAAGCCACGCGCACGATGTCCAGATAACCCATGAAGCTCCCAACTATTCACGGCTGTAGTCCGGTCCCGCGGAGCGCTAAACTTGACCGGCAGAAATTTTAAGCGGAATTTGTCCGAAAAATGAGGGGGGGGGGGGGGGGGGGGGGGGGGGGGGGGGGGGGGGGGGGGGGGGGGGG